>NZ_JBVHYH010000083.1:0-28643 GCF_055569135.1 Kitasatospora sp. NPDC029367 | reverse complement strand
CCTACACCGTCTTCGTCCAGTCCACCTCCGTCAACCGCAAGCTCGTCCCCGGCACCAAGCTCCTCGTCCTGCGCTGACCGCTGACCGCTGAGCACCGGCAAGTACATCCTCATACCCGTCGACGAGGCGACCCCCATTCGCGACTTCGTCACCAGCGCCGGCCACCCGTACAAGACCGGCTGCGCCTTCTACGAGCTCTCCAAGCGCGAGAAGATCCAGGGCAACAAGCAGCTCGCCGTCGCCGAGAAGGACCCGGCCACCGGCCGGATGACCGGCCGCGTCTTCTCCGGCCCGGCCGCCCGCCGACTCCTCGGCCTGCCCGCCGCCGAGGCCGTCGTCAAGCCCGGCGAGAACCCCTCCTACACCGTCTTCGTCCAGTCCACCTCCGTCAACCGCAAGCTCGTCCCCGGCACCAAGCTCCTCGTCCTGCGCTGACCGCTGACCGCTGAGCACCGGCCGCTGCGGCCCGTGGCGCGGCCAGCGGCCGGGGAGCGGCGCCACGGGCCGCAGCGGGCTGACGGGAAATCGGTTCGCCTGCGGAGCAGCCTTCGTGTCAGGATGCCCCGTCACTTCGTCCGACCGGAGGGTCTCCTGATCATGCGCCGCTCCACCGTGCTCGCCGTCGCCGCCACCGCGGTCTCCCTCGTCGCCCTGGTGGGCTGCGACGACGGCAAGGCGCCGACCGCTTCGCCGACCGCGTCGGCCACCACGGCCGGGGCCGCGCCGACGGCCACCCCGACGCCCACGCCCACCCCGACGCCCACGCCCACGCCCACCGCCACCGCCGTGGCCACGACGGCGGGCGGGGCGATCGACCCGGAGAAGGCGCTCGCGCTCGCGGAGGCGACCCCGTACGCGGCCACCCAGGACTTCACCACCGAGGCCGGCCCGCTCAACTCGCGCACCAAGGCCCGGGTGAACCTCAACGGCCCGGTCCGCTCCGGCCGCCTCACCGAGTCCATGACCGCCGCCGGCGGCGACATGGTCGGCGGCGGCAGCGACACCCCGAACGTCGTCGTCACCGGCGACGGCACCACCTACATCCGCAGCGGCGGCAGCTGGCGCACCTCGCCGCTCGGCGACCGGGTCGCCGACTACCACGGCTACGCCAAGGCGCTGCTGGCCCTCGGCCCGTCCGCCCGCACGGGGATGGAGGACTGCGACGGCACGCCCTGCTTCCACCTCTCCGGCACGGTCGGCGTGGAGCAGATGAAGCCGCTGGAGGCCGAGCAGTACAAGATCCTCAAGAGCAAGGGCGTGGAGAGCTTCCGGCTCGACCAGTGGATCGACGCCTAGGGCCGCACCGTCCGCTTCGACCGGAAGACCGACCTGGGCGGCGTCCAGATCCGCACCCGCGGCACCTTCCGCGACTTCGGCCCGGTCGAGCGGATCGACCCGCCGCGCTGAGCACCGCCACACCCCCACCCCGCCCCCGGGCCGGACGCCGCCTCAGAAGTGCTAACTTAGGCAAGCCTAACCAGGCAGTGCGACGACCACACGGCCCAGGGGGCACCATGGCAGAGCAACCGACCCGCCGGACACCGCGCGCCCGTGAGGCACGGGTGCTGCGCACCGAGCGGATCACCCCGCACATGGTGCGCCTGGTCCTCGGCGGCGCGGGGCTGGCGGACTTCGACGCCACCGAGTTCACCGACCACTACGTCAAGCTGCTCTTCACCCCCGAGGGCGTGGACTACCCCGAGCCCTTCGACCTCGCGCGGATCCGCGAGGAGTTCCCGCCCGAGCAGCGGCCGGTCACCCGGACGTACACCGTGCGGGCCTGGGACCGGGCGCTGCACGAGCTGACCGTCGACTTCATGGTGCACGGCGACGAGGGCCTCGCCGGGCCCTGGGCGGCCCGCGTGCAGCCCGGCGAGACGGTGCGCTTCCTGGGCCCCGGCGGCGGCTACGCCCCCGACGCGGACGCCGACTGGCACCTGCTGGCGGGCGACGAGAGCGCGCTGCCCGCGATCGCCGCGGCGCTGGAGCGGATGCCGGCCGACGCCGTGGTGCACGCCTTCGTCGAGGTCGCCGACGCCGCCGAGGAGCAGAAGCTCCGCTCGCCCGCCCGGGCCGCGGTCCACTGGCTGCACCGCGGCGCGCGCCCGGTGGGCCGGGCGCTGGTCGAGGCGGTCGGCGCCCTGGAGTTCCCCGCCGGCACGGTGTCCGCGTTCGTCCACGGCGAGGCCGGCTTCGTGAAGGACCTGCGGTACCTGCTGCGGGTGGAGCGCGGCGTCCCGCGCGAGCGGCTGTCGGTCTCGGGCTACTGGCGGCTCGGCCAGAGCGACGAGGCCTGGCGGGCCGTCAAGCGCGAGTGGAACGCCCAGGTCGAGGCCGAGCAGGAACAGGCCGGCTGACCCGGGCCCCGGCGGGCGGTCGGTGGTACCCCGCGCCCGCCGGGCCTGCGGCCGCGGGCCCTCGGTGACCCGCCGCAGCCCGCCCCCGCGCCCCCTGGGGCGCGTCCCGCCCTCCGGCCGCCAGGACGCGTGGAACCCCGGCCGGAGATTCGGTTCCGTCGTGCAACCCTTGCGCCGTCGCGGCGGTGAGTAGGGCAGAGCGATGGCCCGGTCGGGCCGTCGCGCGGAACGTGAAGAGGAACTGGATGACCGCGAGGATACTGCCCGCCCCGGTGGAGGACCGGCCCCGGCCCGCCCCCGCTGCCGCGGGCGGCCCCGGCCTGCGGGAGCTCGACTTCGAGGGGTACGCCGCCTCGCGCTGGCCACGGCTGGTGCGCACCGCCTACCTGCTCACCGGCGACTATCACGAGGCCGAGGACCTCGTACAGGCGACGTTCGCGAAGGCCTTCCGGAACTGGCCCCGGATCAGCCGCCTCCAGGAGCCGGACGCCTACGTCCACCGGGCCCTGGTGAACAACAACCTGAGCCGGTACCGGCGCCGCAGGGTCAGACAACTGCTCGTGCCCGTCCTGCCCGACCGGGCGCACACCGCGGGCGCCGACCACCGCGACGTCGAGGAGCGTTCGGTACTGCTCCAGGCACTGGCCCAACTGCCGCAGCGCCAGCGGGCCGTGGTCGTCCTGCGCTACTGGGAGGACATGAGCGAGCAGCAGGTCGCCGAGATCCTCGGCTGCTCGCCGGGCAACGTGAAGAGCCAGGCCAGCAGGGGCCTGGCGAAGCTGCGCACCCATCCGGCGCTGGCCCCCTACGCGGGCGGCAGCGGTTCGACGACCGACGGCACGAACGGAGACGACAGCTGATGGACACCGAGGACATGGTGCGCGGCGCCCTGCGCGACGAGGCGTCCCGGCTCACGGTGGCGCACTGGTCCGCCGAGCCCGTACGGATCCACGCCCGCCGCCAGCGCCGGCGGATGGCGGTGGGCGCGTCGGCCGTGGCGGCCGCGCTCGCGGTGGCGGTCGGCACGGGCACGGTGCTGTCCGCCCGGCACGGCGACGGGGCCCTCGCCCCGGCCGCGGCTCTGGCCACCCAGGCCCCGCTGCTCCCGGCGGGAGCGGCCCCCGAGGCCGTCGTCGCCGAGCCCGGCCGGCAACTGCCACTGGGCCGCCCCGACTGGTGGATGCAGTTGAAGGACCGGGAGATCTGCATCCACGACGCCCCCTCCTACGGCAGCGGCCCGGGCTGCAGCGGCTACTCCTGGGACGCGGGCGCCACCACCGAGCTCACCGTGCAGTACTACGCGGGCCCCGACCAGCAGGGCCTGTACAACCTCGTCTACCACGGGCCCGGACAGGTCGCCCGGATGACCGTCGAACTCGACGGCCAGGCCCACTGGGCCACCGTCGCCTCGCTCCCCGGCACCCCGGGCTACGCCAGTGGCTACGCCTGGGCGCCTGCCCTCAAGCCCACCGGCGCCGGGAAGGGCCGGCCCCAGCCCCTCACCGGCATCAGGCTCGCCGCGTACGACGCCCAGGGAACGCTGCTGGCGAGCAAGAGCCTGTAGCCCCGGCGGCGGTGTCTCCTGCGGCCGGTCCGCGGGAGGCGCCACCGGCCCGGGCCGGGCGTTCTAGGGCGAGTCTGACAATTCGCGTCGGATCAGCGTGCGGCGTTGGGGTGCGTGCATCGCAAGGCGGAGGAGGGAGTCCATGCGGAGCATCGGCGACTGACGACAACGCGGCGAGGTGCGTGCCCCGGCGTCGCGCGCCCGGCGGGAATTGTCAGACCCGCCTTAGGGTGTCGGACATGCCGCTCGTCGACGTGACCCACGCGCCCACCGTGCCCGAGTCCACCCTGCGCGACCTGGGCTCGGTGCTGCCGCACCTGGTGTCCCTGGCCGTGCAGTGCCCTGAGGAGCCGTACGACGGGGACCTGCGACCCGGCGACGTCGAACTGCGGTTCCGGCCGCTGGGCCCGCTGGACCGCAGCGGCCTGGCGGTGGTGATCGAGGTCAAGTCGAAGTGGTTCGCCAGCCGGGCGGCCGACCGCCAGGAACGCGTGGACACCCTGCACGCGAACATCCGCGCCGCGACCGGGCTCACCGACTTCGGCGTCTACCTCTCACTGCCCGTCGCCGCCTGGTCCCAAGGAGACTGACCCCCGCCCAGGACCTGCGCCCAGGCCCCCTGCCCGGGCCCCTGCCCGGGACCCCAGCCCGGGACCTGCCCCCGGTGCCGCCCGCTGCGGCTGCGACCATGGGCCGCATGCTGTCGCTGAGGATGAACGACGCCGCCGCCCAGGCGCTCGGAGTGCTCGACCACCCGGCCGCCCTGACGCCGCCCGGCGGCCTCGCCCCCGGCCTGCGCGACCGCCTCGCCCACGGGATCACCCGCCGCGGAGCCGTCCTCACCTGGGCCGACTCGACGGCCGACGCCGACGCCGCGCCCGCCGCCTTCACCGACCTCACCGCCTGGGAGTGCGCCGACAGCTCCTTCCACCTGGAGGACCACGTCCCCGTCGAGGTCCGGATCGTCGACGACGCTCCGCAGATCTCCGAGGACGACCAACGCCTCCTCCTCCTGCACGGGACCGCCCTCGCCCTGGAGTTCCGCCGCCTCCTCACCGGAGCGGACCACCCGGGCCCGGTGCGCTGCATCGTCGCGGCCAACGGGACGAACGCGACATTCAGGTTCCACCGGATCCGCGCGGGCCAGTCGTGGCACCACCCCGACCTCGACAGCTGCCGGACGGACAAGATGGTCGTCCTCGACCTCGCCCCGGCCGCCCCCTGATCCCCGCCCCTGGCCCTCACCCCTGATCCCCACCCCTGGCCCCACCACCGATCCCCGCCCCGACCCACCCGGCGGCCGGGGTGCTAGAAATCCCCCGTGGACGATCACCCCCAGCCCCCGACCCGGCGCGTCTTCGTGGCCCTGGCCCCACCCGACGACGCCAAGGACGAGCTGGCCCACGCCCTCGCCCCCGCCTACACCGCCTACCCGCGACTGCGGTGGAACCGGATCGAGGACTGGCACATCACCCTCGCCTTCCTCGGTGAACTGCCCACCACCGCCGTACCGCCGCTGCGCACCGCCCTGGCCGCCCTGGCCCCCTCGCACCCCGCCCCGCGCCTGCGCCTGCACGGCGGCGGCCACTTCGACGACCGCCTCCTGTGGGCCGACATCGGCGGCGACCTCGAAGCCCTGCACCGACTCGCCACCGACGTCCGCGCCCTGGCCAGGACCTGCGGCATCGACTTCAACGAGCGCCCGCTGCGCCCCCACCTGACCCTGGCCCGCGCCCGCCGCGACGACCCCACCAGCGTCCCGCGGGCCGCGGCCGGCCTCACCGGCTTCCACGGCCGCCCCTGGCGGGCCGAACGCCTCCACCTGGTCGGCAGCAACACCGGCCGCGGCCCCGGCCCGATCCACTACCGCGACATCGAGGCCTGGCACCTGGGCACCGCCCCCGGCAGCGTCCCCGCCGAGCCGTAACCGACGAACGGTCACCGTACGCTCGTCCGTGCGTTGATCGGATCTTCGCCCGCGTCGGCTAGCCTGCCCCCGGCACCGCAGGTCCGCAGGTCGTCCGACACTGACGGTCCGCCAGGTCCGCCAGGCCCGCCAGGCCTGCCACCGCACTGCACCGCACCGTACGTTCCACCAGGGGGAAACCGATGTCCCGCACGATCCACCGCCGCACCGCCGCCACGCTCACCGCGGCCGTCACCACGGCCCTGCTCGCCCTCACCGGCACCACCGCCACCGCGGCCGCGGCTGCCGCGCCGCTGTCCGGCACCGAGGCGACCGTCGCCGTCGGCGCCCGGGGCGCCGTGCCGGTGGTCAGCCCCGACGGCGCCAAGGCCTACGTCGTGGTGACCGAGGCCGACAGCACCTCCACCGTGAAGACGGTGGACACCCAGACCGGCGCCGTCACCGCCCGCCTGGCCCTGGGCGCCCTCCAGTGGAGCGCCCACCCGGCGCTCAGCGCGGACGGCTCGCGCCTGTACGTCCTCGACGGCCAGCGCCTCAGCGTGGTGGACACCGCCACCCTGACCCTGCTCGCCACCCTGGCCCTGCCCGACCAGCCCCGCCCCGCCGGCTGGAGCACGGGCTCCACCTCCGGCCTGGCCCTCAGCCCGGACGGATCCACCCTGTACGTCTCCCAGAACGGCGCGACCGCCTACCGGCAGAACGGCCAGAGCCGGATCCTGGCCTTCGCCACCGCGCAGCGGGCCTTCACCGCCTCCGTCCAGGTCCCGGCCCCCTACGTCGGCGCCCCCGCGGCCCGCCCGGGCACCGGCGACGTGTACGTCGGCACCAGCCAGGGCGTGGTCCACGTGGCCGCGGCCGCCACCGCGCCGACCGTGGCCGGCACCGTCCGGGGCACCGCCACGAACCTGGACTACAACCTGGCGTTCACCCCCGACGGCAAGCGCCTGTTCGGCCTCGCCGAACTCGGCACCGGCGCCAGCACCGTCATCGACCCGGCCACCGACACCGTCACCACCACCTTCCACCCCGCCACCGGCGGCGACGTCCTGGAGAACCCGCAGGTCAGTGCGGACGGCACCCGGCTCTACCTCGCCGACAGCAACTACGGCGCGAGCAGCACCTCCGTCCTCGCCCTCGACACCGCCACCGGCGCCCCCGTCCCCGCCGACGGCGCCGGCGACCTCGACGAGGACAACCTCACCGGCCTGGCGCTGGGCCCCGACGGCCACACCTTCTACGTGGGCGGCACCGCCGGCCAGGGCGCCAACCTCCAGATCGTGGCCCACTGACCGTCCGACGGCCCCCCGCCCGCCCGCCGGGCGGGGGCCCGCCGCCATCCCTTGTCGCGCCGCACCCCTGGACAGCGGCGGGGGAGTGGGCCACGCTTCACCCCCATGAACGCCCCGCAGCCCCCGCACCGCCCCGGTGCCGCCCGCCCGGGCGCCGCCCGTACCGCGCTCCTGCGGGCGGTGACCGAGGTCGGCGACGAGGCCCCCGCCCTGCTGGCCGGCTGCGACGGCGACACCCCCGTCCCCGGATCCGCCTGGACGGTCGCCGAAGCCGCCGCCCACCTCGCGATGGCCAACGAGCTGATGGCCGCCCTGGCCGCCGGCGCTCAACGTCCCTACGGCGACGGCACCCCCGGCTCGCTGGCCGCCGCGAACGCGGCCGCCCTGGCCGCCCGGCCCGGGCGCGACCCGGCCGTCCTCGCCGCGCAGATCGCCGGGCAGGCACGGGAGTTCACCGCGGCGGCCACCCCGCGCCCCGGCACCGCACCGGTGACGACCCCGCTCGGCGCGATGGACCTGGACACCCTCACCGCCTACCTGCTGACCCACATGCTCGCCCACCTCCACGACATCGCCCGCGCCCTCGGCCGCCCGCACCCGCTGGACCGCCGGCGCGTCGCGCTGACGCTGCCGTTCCTGCGCGCCGCCATGCCCCGGGTGGTCGACCCCCGCGCCGCGGCCGGCCACAACGCCTGCTACCACCTGCGGATCCGCGGCCTGGAAGGCTTCGCGGTGACCTTCACGGACGGCGCCGCCACGGTGAGCCCGCAGCCGCCGCGCCGCCCCGACTGCACGATCCTCACCGAGCCGGTGGCGTTCTTCCTCATCGCCCTTGGCCGCCTGGGCGCCACCGACGCCCTGCTGCGCGGCAAGGTCCTCGCCTGGGGCCGCCGCCCCTGGCTGGCCCCGGCCTTCCCCGCCCTGTTCACCGCCCCCTGAACCCCGCCCGCCCACCGCCGCGCCCCGGCCGACTTGCGGGCCGCCGGGCCCGGAGAGGTGATGGGAGGGGGCGAGTACCGAACCCGTACCCGACCAGGCGCCGTCCGGCCGAGGAGGATCCCCATGTCGCACCACAAGTCGAACAAGGACGTCGAGGGCGATCCCGACACCGGCCACGGCCGCGGCCTGCCCCGGCGCCCCGACGAGGCCGAGCTGGAGGAGCGCACCGAGGAGGACCGCGAGGAGGTCGGCCTGCCGCCGGAGGGCGAGGAGGACAGGGAGAACCGCAGGTAGCGGGCCCCGCCCCCGTCCCGCCCGTCCCGCCCCGTCCCGCCCGTCCCGCCCGTCCTGCCCGGACGCCGCCGTTCTGCCGCGCCGTTCGCGCGGGACGGGCGGGCCACCGCCGCCGAGGCGTCAGTTCGCCTCGCCCTCGTCCGCCCCGTCCGCCCCGTACTGCCGGTGCACGTCCAGGAAGGGCAGCCGCACCCGCTCCCGCCACTCGGCCACCTGCGCGTGCGCCGCCGGGCGCACCGCCGCCGCCTCGGCCGCGTCCTCGGCCCAGCCGTACGGGTACGGGCTGCCCAGGGCCACCGCCGCCACGGCCAGGTAGCGGGCCATCGCCGCGTCGTCCGCCACCGCCAGGGTCTCCACCTCGCCCCGGTCGAGCGCGATGCCGATCTCCCAGGCCCCGTGCGCCGTCCGCCGCGCGTCCCAGCCCCGCGTCCACCGCACCTGCTCCGCCGTGACCTCACCGCCCGGCCGGGGCTCCAGCCCCGCGTCCCGCAGCGCCGGGACCACGGCGGCGGGGGAGTCCCAGGGGATCGGCAACCCCGCGCTCACCGCCACGCCGAGCACCGTGCGGCACGGGTACGGCGTACCGCAGCACGCACAGCGCGGCTGCTCCGACCCGGCGTCACCGCCCTGCGCCCGGGCGGGCTCGTGCAACTGCACCACACCACCCAGCAGGTACTGGTGCCGGCCGACCGGCTGCCCCGCCTCCTTCGAGTCCCGCAGGAACAACTGCAACAGCCGGTGGAACAGCCGCCCGGCCTCGTAACCGCCCAACGGCGGCACCGGCACCGGCACCTGCACCGGTACCCGCACCCCACCGTCACTTCCCTGCCCGTCACGACCCATGCGGGCGAGCCTAGGGCCTGCACTGTCGTGCCACGGTGCTGTACTGCTCCGATGAGCACCGCACACGACATCGGCCAGGTCATCGCCCACCGCGAACTGCTGTACACCGCCCCGGACGGGACGCGGTCCCCGGTGCTGCTCGAACTCGGCGCGCCCCGCCGGGATCCGCAGGGACCGGACTGGTCCTGCCCCTGCCGCATCACCGGCCACCCGGACATCAGCGACCGGGTGACCGAGATCTTCGGCGTGGACCCGCTGCAGGCCCTGCAACTCGCCCTGGCCCGCTTCCCCGCCGAACTGGACGGCGCCACCGGCCTGACCTTCCTGGGCGGCACGGACCTGATGCTCGGCGACGGCCACCGGGCCCCCTGACGGCACCCCGTACACCCCGGCCCGTACACCCTGCCCGCCCGCCCCGGCACGCTACCGGCCGGCCGCGCTACCGCCCGGCGCGCTACCGCCCGACCGCCTCCAGCACCTGCGTCACCAGGGGGACATCGGCCTTGGGGATCAGGATCACGTGCTGCGCGCCGTCCGCCACCAGGTCGAAGCGCGCCATCTTCGGGTGCGGGGTCCGCTGCTCCGACGCCGACAGGCCGAACGGCCCCCGGAGGGCGACGTCCTCGCCGGTGCGCCGGTTGCGCCAGGCCACCGAGCCGGCCGTCAGGTGCAGGTAGCCGGAGGCCGTGTGCGCGACGGTGCGCCCCTTGCCGACCGGCAGCATCCTGACCGTGCCCAGCGTCGGGCTCGAACAGGCCACCTGCAAGGTGGTGCCCGCCCGCAGGTCGGCCAGGTCCTTCTCCGTGCTCGGCCGGCGCAGGCCGACCATCGACAGCAGGACGTCGGAGAAGGTTCTGGTGCCCGCCGCGCGGCGGATGTCGGTCGTCATGGCGCAGATCCTCCCAGGTGGCACCGGCAGGCCTGTGACCAGGGGGGTTGTTCGTTCCGGCGGGTGGGGGCGGGCCGTCACGCGAAGCGGGAGCTGCGCACCGGCCCGGCGGAACGCACCCGGTCGCGCGGACCGGCGGCGGGCCAGCCGGCCGCGCGGGCGGCGAAGGCCGTGAGGACGTCGTCCGGGTCGGCCGGGGTCCCGCCGTCGCCCTCCGACGCCTCGGGGGCGGCGGCCAGGATCGCCTCGGCGAGCTCCTCGGCCGAGCGCGGGTCGGGCCCGGCCTCCGCCGGTTCGCCGTCCTCGCCGAACTGCAGGCCCGGCTCCCACGGGGCGTTCACGATCTGCCCCAGCAGGGTGGAGACATCGGCCGTCACGGCCGGCGGGTCCGTCCAGCAGGTGGCGTGCTCGAAGAGCAACTGGCCCGCCACCCGCTCGTTCAGCTGCGCCACCACGGCGGGATCACACTCGTTCAGGTCGTACGCGACCACCAGCGCACCCGGCGTGCCCGGCTGGAACGGCGCCGCCGGGACCCCGAGCAGCCGCGCCGCGGCCAGTCCGAGCGCCCGGCTGCCCCGGTCGGCCAGCAGCGCGACCGAGTCGGGCTCGCGGCCGGTGGCGGCCAGGACGGCGCGCAGCCGCTCCAGACCGTAACGGCAGTGCCCGAAGTCGTCCTGGAGGTAGGCCCAGCGGCCGGTCATGCCCTGCTCGAAGCCGTGCGGCGAGAGGGTGGTGAGCAGGCCGCCGGTGAGCACGTAGTGCCAACCCCGCAGGTCCCGCTCGTCGACCGGCGGCAGCTGCGCGGCCCGCTCCAGCATCCGTCCGACCCGCTGGCCCGGCCCCACCCAGACCCCCTCGGGGGCCGACATCGCCCCGAACACCTCACGCGCCAGCGCTATTTGACCGTCCATCAGGGCGTTGTAGACCGTCAGGTAGCGGTCCGGCCAGTCGTCGAGCCGCTCGTCGTGCTCGCGCAGCACGGCCAGGGCCTCGCCGTGCCGCTCGCAGCCCTCCAGGGCCGAGACCAGCTCCAGCAGCACCTTGCGCAGCCCGAGCGGCGGGCCGGCCTGCGGCTTGGCCTTGCGGCGGAACAGGCCGCCGCGCGCCGCGGCCGCCGGCGGCGCCTGGACCAGCCGCAGCGCCTCCCGCAGCGCGGGCACGGCCACCGCGTCGATGCCGCGCTCGACGCAGGCGTAGCCGTAGTCGTAGAGCCGCTCGACCTCCCCGGGCCGGGCCGCCAGCGCCGTCGAAGCCTGCGCCAGGTCCTCGAAACCTGCGCCCTGGGCCAGCCGGGCCACCAGCGGCGCGACCTCGGCGGGCGGGAGCCGGTCCGCGGCGGAACGCAGCACCCGCATCGATCCCTGCGAGTCGCCGGACTTGCAGAGCTCCCAGGCTTCGGACAGTTCGCTGGTCATGTGTCTCCCGAGGTCAGAGGGCATACAGAACCCCAGGATGATCCTCGACCGACCACCCCCCGGGCAACCCGGTTTCCGCCACCCGCCGCCCCTGCCGCCCGCAGGCGTTCGCGACGGCGGCGGTCGCGCCACCCCAGCACGGTGTCCGCACGGCCGTCGTACCACCACCACACCCGGCCCTGCCCCACGCCCGAACACCCGGAAGTCCCGCCACAGGACAGAGCATGACGAAGAGTCAGCACGCTCCACAACGACCCCGCCGCTCCGTCGCCCGAGGAGAGACCGGCCAACTCCGGCCGGGGGATAGCCTGTTCCGCATGCCGACCAGCCGCCCCGCGCACCCGGACCCCACCACCCGCGACCGTCTGCTCGCGTTCGGCTCGCTGCCTGCGGCGGCGGCCGTGCTCACCGGCGTGAACGCTCTGTATCTGCTGCTCGTGGTCTTCGGGAACGTCACCGACTTCGCCACCAACCAGCACTTCGTCCAGCACGTGCTGGCGATGGACACCACCTTCCAGGACCGGGACCTGATGTGGCGCTCCATCACCTCCCCGGGCCTGCAGAACGCCGCCTACGTGGCGATCATCGTCTGGGAGGCGCTGAGCGCCCTGGTGCTGGCGGCGGGAACGGTCGCCTGGTGGCTGCGGCCGCAGCTGGCACGCCGCATCAGCACCCTCGGCCTGCTGCTGATGCTGCTCCTCTTCGGGGCCGGGTTCATCGGGATCGGCGGCGAGTGGTTCGCCATGTGGCAGTCGAAGGCCTGGAACGGCCTGGACGCGGCGATCCGCAACGTCACCCTGGCCGGGCTGGCCCTGGTGGTGGTGAACCTGCCGCACCACCGCACACCCGCCCCGCCGGAGTGAGACACCCCCCGAGCCTTCACCGCGGCTGATGCCCGTCCGACCGGCCCGACCGGCCCGACCTGCGTGGAAGCCGTCGGCGGCACCCCATAGAGTCCTTCTGGCGTTCTGGACTACGTGAAGAGGCATGGCGGGGTTGTGGGTGTGTTCGTGACGACGGTCGAGAAGCCGGTGGCCACCGGCGTGCGCGGGACGGGCGGCGAGGGGGAGCAGGCCTGATGGACCGCAAGACGTACACCACCGAGCTGGCCGGCCTGCGCGAGCTGCGCGCCCGGATCACGGCCGCCGAGAAGCAGGTCGCGGCCGCGCAGAAGGAGCTGGACAAGCTCACCGCCCAGCGTGCACGGCAGGTGGCCGGGCTCGCGGGCTACGAGGGCGCCCAGGCCGCGCCGATCGCGAAGGCCTCGGGCCTGTCGGTCGGCGACGTCGTACGGATCGCCCCGCTGCTGGACCCGACCCCCGCCGCCGTCCGCACCGCCAGGACCGACGACCAGCCCGCCGCCGTTGCGCCTGTGACCACCGTCGAGCCCGCCGCTGCGCCCGCGCCCGCCGTTGCGCCCGCGCCCGCCGTTGCGCCCGCGCCCGTCGTTGTGCCCGCGCGGGCCGCTGCGCCCGTGGCCGAACCCGCCCCGGTCGCCGAGCCCGCCCCCGCCCCGGTCGTCGCCGCCGCCCCGCGCCCGGTGGCCGAGGCCGGGCCGCGTGAGCTGCCCACCCTCCCCGAGGGCCCGGCGGGCGCCCGGTTCGAGGCGGTCACCACCGGGCTGGCCTCCAAGCGCCCCAACTTCACCCAGCAGGCCCGCTCCACGGTCTTCCTGGACGCGGCGACCGGCCAGCTGGCCGTCCGAGACCGGACCGTGCAGCTCGACCTCGGCGCCCGCACCCCGGGCGAGGTCCTGGACGCCGTCCTGGCCGCCGTGCCCGGCACCGAGCGCGTCTACATCACCGCCGGCGCCCCCTGGCACGACGGCGCCGAGCGCTACTCCACCCTCAAGGACGCGGTCGCGGCCTGGCTCAACACCCCGTCCGAGCGGTGGACCACCGCCGTCGGCTCCGGCCGCGACAAACTCGCCGGGCACTTCGTCCACCAGCGCCAGCCCGTCGGCCGCTACGCCCCGGCCGCCGCCCCGGACGGCCCGGTCACGGAGATTCGCAGCATGGGGGAGTGGTTCGACCCGGACGGCGCCGACGTCGTCACCTGCCGCCAGGCGTTCACGCTGCTGTGGCAGGCGCTGCGCCGCCACTGGGACGACGCGGTCCTGATGGGCTCCCCGAGCCAGACCGGCCGGGACCTGTGGTCGCGCACCGTCCCGACCAGCGGCAAGTGGGCCGGCGGCTACCCGGTCCTGTCCGAGGAACTGCGAGGCCTGCTGCACGCCACCGGCGGCCAGGGGCGCACCGAGCTGATCCTGCCCCCGCGCGTCCCGGAGCAGCTGCCCGCCCTCGTCGAGTACGACCGCACCTTCGCCTACGCCAAGCACCTGTGGAAGTCGCCGGTCGGTACCCCGCGCCGGATCACCGCCGCCGCGTTCGCCGCGATGACCGAGCAGGAGCAGGCCAAGGCCCTGATGTCCTGCTCGCACTGGAACATCCGGGTCACCGTCCCGGCCGGCTGGAACCACGTCGGCCTGCTGCCCGCCCCCGTCACCGGGGACCGCGCCTGGGTCTACCCCGCCGAGCCGGGTGCGACCTTCACCACTTGGGCGGGCGGCGCCGAGGTCCACCTCGCCCTCGCCAACCACCTGGCCCCGTGGCGGATCGAGGTCCTGGGCGGCCTGCTGTTCGAGGACGGCAAGCCGCTGGACGAGTGGGGCAAGCGGTTGAAGGCGGCCTGGGCGGAGCTGACCAACCTCTCCCGCGTCCACGGCGACGAGCGGCAGCGGCAGGCCGCCTACCTCGCCTCGCGCGCCGTCCGCAGCGTGCTGCTGTTCGGCCTGGGCGGCTTCGCCCAGCGCCCGCGCCTGGTCTCCGGCACCACCCCCGTCGGGGAGGCGCTCCCGGCCGGGGTGGAGATCCTCGGCCAGGACGGGACGGTGGTGACCTGGCAGCGCCAGGCCGGCTTCTCCCGGGACCCGTACGCCCACCCCGAGTGGGCCGCGTACGTGTGGTCGGGGGCGCGGGCTGCGCTGCTGGACATGAAGTACCGCCAGGGCAAGGAGGTCATCGGCCACGCCGGAGCCCTGCACGCGAGGCCCGGCACGGTCGTCTACTTCGGCACCGACGGCATCGCCCTGACCGAGCGCCAGCCCTGGCCCTACCGCGGCGAGCCCGGCGACTACCTCCTCAAGGGCCACCTCACCGGCCCCGTCCCGCACCCCACCAGCCAGGAGCAGTACCTGGAACTGCGCGCCCGGGGCCGCGCCGAACTCGCCGCGAAGGGGAACGAGCAGCAGTGAGCCCGGCCGCCTGCGCCCACGTCACGGCTGAGGGAGCGGGGGACCAGCAGGTACGGCCGACCGGCCCGGGCCGCCTGCCAGGGGTCGCGAAGGCCGGGTCCTCGGTGCCGGTGGCTCGTTGAAGCGGCGTGGAGGACGACAAGAACGGCGAGGACGGCGAGCGGGCCCGGGCGCCGATGGTGTGGGCGCTGGCGGTACGCGAGGTGGCGCAGGGGCCGCCGTTCGCGGAGCTGATCGTCGAGGTCGGGCCGGACCTGTACCCGGAGCTGGTGGAGGCCGCGCTCGACAGCGGCTTCACGCTCGCGGCGGGGGAGCCCCCGGACACCAGCGCTGTCGTCGAGGTCGACGGCGGCCGGGTGACGCGCCTCGCGCTGGTCGGCGGGCGCCAGAACTGGGAGCCGGACACGCGCGTCGAGACGTCACCGGCCTGGCTGTCCGCCGCCGAGGACCGGGGCGCCGTCGAGGGCCGGGGCGCCGCCGTGGTGATCCTCGTGCCGCCTGACACCTGGCCGCCAGGCCTGATCGAACTGGGCCCCGTCGGCCTGGACGTCTTCGCTCAGCGACTCGAACAGGAGCGCCGGGCCGGCCACGTCCTCCACGGAACCGCAGCGGTGCAGGTGGGAGGGTTTCGCTCCTGACGGCCGCCGGCGGCCGGCGACCGGCGACCGGCGACCGCGTCGACGAGGCGGCCGAGCAGGCCCGCTCCCGTCCCGACGGCGGCACCCCCTGCGCGGCCGCGCACGGACGTCCTGGTCAGCGGTGGCGCCGACCGCGCCGACCGGTGAGCCGAAGGCGTGGGGACGGCAGAAGGAAACCGACGAAGCCGGCTTGGAACAGGATCAGGCCGATCAGCCACCACCAGCCGCCGAAGAGCCCGAAGAGTATCGCCGGTCCCGACAGCGCGACGGCGAGCATGGGCCTGTGATACTCGCCCTCCCGTATCGGGGCGGACAGCAGGAGGAGGACCAGCGACGGGAAGCCGACAAAGAACAGCAGGGCCAGTCCTAGAGCGGCGAACTCCCCGTCCACCCCTCCGAGGAGAGCGAACCCGCCGACCACCGCTGCCCAGCCGCACGCGAGGGCGATCAGGTATCCGGCTGCCGCGCGAAGGAACCACACCAGGACGCTCTCGGCTCTCAGCACCATCCCCATCGGTACCTGCCCCCCTGTTCCCTCCTGCGGTCGATATCGTCGCAGGAAAACTGAACGCGTTCAATATTAGCTCGCCCCTGCTCGCGGGCGCCAGTGCGCGAGACGTGAGCCCAGGGCGGCGGCGTTCGTCAGCCCCGGCATGCTCCGCCACTCAATCGAGGGGTCCTGTCCATGAAGAATGGAAAATATCCATTCCTCACGGATAGGATGCGTGGCGTGGTGTTCAGTACCTTGGAAACCCTGCGGCTCACCGTGGCCGCGATCAGGCAGCGCACGGGGGAGAGCCAGCGCGAGCTCGCCGACGCCGTCGGGCTGACGCAGGACAAGGTCTCGCGCCGTCAGTCCGGCGCCCAGCCGTGGACCCTGGACGAGGTCGACGCCCTGGCCGGGCACTGGGGCATGGGGCCGCTGGACCTGCTCGCCGGCCCGACCCACGCCACCCAGTCGCTCACCTGGCCCCGCCCGGGGGCACAGCTGGAGGTGACCGATGAGTCCCGCTGACCCGTCCCGGCCGAACGAGGCCGCCCGGCTGACCCAGCAGCTGATCGACCAGGGCTTCACCAAACGCCAGGTCGCCGGCCTGCTCGGCCGCGACGCCTCGCTCGTCTCCCAGTTCTTCACCAAGGGCAAGGGCGCGAGCATGGTCGGCGCACTGCGCCAGCTGGTGCACGCGGTGCGCGGCGGCGAACGTGACCCCGAGGCACTGGCCGCCATCGCCGGGGCGAACACCACCCGCCGCCGCACCAGGGCCGGTCACAAGGCCCGAGTGCGCGGCAAGGACACCGTCGGCGAGGCCGGCGGGTCGATGGCCGGCCGCGCCGGGAAACAGGCCATCAGGTCCGGCGCCTCCCACCTGGCGCCCGTGGTCCACGAGACCGGCCGGGCCGGCGGCCGCCTCGCCTTCACCGTCCGGATGAAGGCCGACCAGTACGTCTACTCCGCGGGCTCGGAGAAGGACTCCGGCGGCATCCGGCGCGGGTTCATCCCCCGCTCCGACGGCACCGAGGAGCGCACCTACGGCTCCGCCTCCACCGGCGGCTTCGACGCCGCCGAGTGGTCCCGGCGGGTCGCCGACCACCACGGCGACGTCACCGAGGCCATGAAGGCCTGGCTGGTGGAGACCGGCCGCGCCGTCCCCGACGCCGACATCGCCTACCTCGAGGTCCGCGCCTGGGTCCCCGAAGAGCGCCGATGAGCACCGGACGCGCAGAGGAAGCGGCGCCGTGCTGAACCCGCTGCCGCTGCACCGGTTCCAGAAGGACGCGGTCGCCGCCGCCGTGAAGACCGTGCGGACCGGCGGACGGGCCACGCTGGTCGCGGCGACCGGCTCCGGGAAGACCCTCATCGCCGCGGGCTGCGCCCGGCGCCTGGCGGCGAAGGGCCGGGTGCTGGTGCTGGTGCCGACGATCGAGTTGCTGGAGCAGACCGCGGAGGCGTGGTCGCTGCGGGGAGGGCGCCGGGGCCTGGCGGTGGCGGCGTGCTCCCGCGAGGAGGCACTGGAGAGCGCGGAGGCCGGCGGCCGGGTCCACGCCCACGTGACCACGCAGGCCCCGCGGATCGCCGACCTCGTCAACGGCGGCCCGGACAACCAGCCGGTCACCGTGTACGCCACCTACGCGAGCCTGGAGCGCATCGTCCAGGCCCACAACGACTTCGGCCTGGCCCAGTGGGACCTGGTCGTCATCGACGAGGCACACCGCACCGCCGGTTCGGAGGGGAAGGCGTGGGCCGCGGTCCACGACGACGCCCAGGTCCCGGCGAAGCGCCGGCTGTACTTCACCGCCACCCCGCGGATCGCCGACGACCAGCGCGCGAAGGACAGCCTGGCCGACCTCGCCGCAGACGCTGACGGCCAGGCGCTGCCCGCGCTGTGCTCCATGGACGACCAGGCGGTCTACGGCAAGACCTGCTTCACCTGGACCCTCGGCCAGGGCATCGAGCACGGCTACCTCGCCGACTACCGCGTCCTGGTCCCCGTCGTCACCGACGAGGACCTGCGCGAACTCCTCAACCTGCCCGCCGTCGCCGACCTCCGCTCCCAGCGCACCAACGAGGAACTTCTCAGGCTGGCCTTGCAGATCGCGGTGCTGCGCGCGGTCGCCGACCTCGGCCTGCGGCGGGTCATCACGTTCCACTCCCGCGTCAGCGCGGCGCGGGAGTTCGCCGGCAGCCTGCTGGACGCTTCGGAACTGCTGCCTGACGCGGAGCGTCCGGAGCGGATCTGGGCGAAGGCGGTGGCCGGCACCGACCGCCTCAGGGACCGCCGGGCCGCGTTCACCGAGTTCAAGGCCCACACCGGCGAGGACGGCGAGGAGTGCGGGATCCTCTGCAACGCTCGGCTCCTGTCCGAGGGTATCGACGTCCGAGCCGTGGATGCGGTGTGCTTCGCGGACCCGAAGTCCTCCGTCATCGACATTGTCCAGGCCGTCGGCCGGGCGTTGCGCCAGACCTACCAGCAGGGCAAGGTGTCCTGGGTCATCATCCCGGTGTATCTGCCGAAGCCGGAGGTCGGCGACGATACGGCGGCCGCGGACCCGGCCGAGGTCCACGACGCGGGCGAGGCCGTGAAGGCGGAGGCCGACGCCGAGATCGAGGCGTCCTCGTTCCGTACGATCTGGCGGGTCCTGCGGGCTCTGGCCGCGCACGATGCCCAGGTGGTCGGCCGGATCACCGAACTGCGCGCCAGCCGCTCGCAGCCCGCCGCGCACACCACCGCGACCACGCCTGCCGAGGTCGAGGCTGCCGGGGCCGGGGAGGGCGGGCAGGAGCCGGGTCCGGTCGAGTCGCCGATCGAGTGGCTCAAGATCAACGCCCGCCAGCATGCGGCGCGGATCCTCCAGACCGTCAAGCTGCGGGCGTTCAACCCGCGCGCGGTCGAGTGGCAGCGGATGCACGCCGTCGCTGCCAGGTTCCACATCGAGCACGGCCACCTCGACCCCACCGACAAGGCGAAGCACGCGGAGCTGATCTCGTGGCTCGCCCGTCAGCGCCACCTCCACGGCCAGGGCCTGCTCGATGCCGCCCGCGTCTCGGAGCTGGACGCGCTCGGCATGATCTGGTCGAAGAACGCCAACGCCTGGGAACGCGGGGCCGCCTACGCCGCCGCGTTCCACCGCGCCCACGGCCACCTCGCGATCCCCGCCACGGCGAAGCTGGACGACTACGCGGTCGGCGCGTGGATGCGCCGCCAGCGCAAGGCCGACAACCTCACCACCGAGCAGGTCGCCAAGCTTGACGCCCTGGACGAGCTGTGGCGCCTGGAACCGGACTGGAACCGCTCCTACCGCCGCCTGCTCGCCTACCTCGCCTCCGGCGGCACCCTCGACGGCCCCGCCAACCGCACCGGCCTCGCCGACGACCCGACCTTCCGCCCCGGGACCTGGCTGCGCAAGCAGGCCAAGGCCCGCACCGCCGGCCAACTGACCGACCAGCAGACCGCCCTCCTGGACGCCCTCCCCGACCGCGCGGCCCGCGCCGGAACCTAGGGCTTCGGTTGCCCGGACGTCAGCGCCGACGCGTGGCGCGGGCCTGGGCAGCAGTCGCGCGGACCCGCCGCGGCCCGGGCCCCACGCACTCCAACTGCGGTGCGGCGGGCGGGGCGGATCATCGGGCTGCGGACGTCAGCCGAGGGTGCTGACGACGGTCTTCGTCGCCTCGGCGATCAGGGCGTCGTCGGACTTGGCGCCCGCCTTGCCGCGGTCGGACAGGACGACGATCACGATCGGGGCGCGCCCGCCCGGCGGCCACGCCACGGCGGCGTCGTTGCGGGTGCCGTAGCCCGCGTTGCCGGTCTTGTCGCCGATCCGCCAGTCGGCGGGCACCCCCGCGCGGACGTACGGGCCGCCGGTCGTGTTGCCGACCAGCCAGTCCGTCAGCAGCCCGCGCCGGTCCGGCGGGAGGACGTCGCCGAGCACATAGCGGCGCAGGTCGGTGGCGAACACCCGCGGCGTGCTGGTGTCGCGGGTGTCGCCCGGGGTGGCCTCGTTGAGGGTGGGTTCGGTGCGGTCGACGCTGGTGGTCGAGTCGCCCAGGTCCCGCAGGGACTTCTGGACGGCCGCCGGGCCGCCGAGCTCGGCGGTGACCAGGTTGGCCGCCGTGTTGTCGCTGTACTGGATGGAGGCGGAGGCCAGGTCCCGCAGCTTCATGCCGGTGGCCACGTGCTGCGAGGTGACCGGCGCCCACTCCAGCACGTCCTCCTGGCGGTAGGACACGACCTTGTCCAGGTCCGCGTCGGACGCCTTCCGCAGCAGCGCCCCGGCGGCCAGCGACTTGATCGTGGACGCGAACGCGAACCGCTCGTCGGCCCGGTGGGTGACCTCCCGGCCGCTGCCGGTGTCCACCGCGAACACGCCGAGCCGGGCGCCGAAGCGCTGCTCCAGCGCCGCGAAGGAGGCGTCCGCCGCATCGGCCGGTGCCGTCCCCGCCACCGGTGCCGCCGACCCGCCGGAGGCCGTCGCACCAGGGGCCGTCGCAGCCGCCGCCGCGCCGGAGGCCGTCGAGGTGCTGCCCGCCCCGCCGCACCCGCCGATCAGGGCGGCCGCCAACAGGGCCACGGCGGGCAGCGCGATGCGGGGGCGGTGGAGGTCGGACGTCATCAGTGCTCTCCCAGGTGGTTCGTACCGTCACGGCCGCGCCGGTGCGGTCGCGCCGTCGCGCTCAGCCAACCAGGCCGCCGACTCCCCAGTCCAAGACCGCAATCGTGAAGTGGACGATAAGAAAACACCTATGATGGCTGGCCATGGACCTGCTGGGGCACCTGCGCCACTTCCGCGCCGTCGCCGAGGAACGGCACTTCGGCCGCGCCGCCGAGCGCCTGCGGATCGCCCAGCCCTCGCTCTCCCAGCGCATCCAGCGCCTCGAACGCGAACTCGGCGTCACCCTCTTCGACCGCGGCCCGCGCGGCGTCGACCTCACCCCGGCGGGCCGGCTGCTGCTCGCCGAGGCCGAGGAGACGCTGGACAGCGCCGCCCGCCTCCTCGCCACCGCCGCCGACCTGCGCAGCGGACGGGCCGGCACCCTGCGCGCGGCCGTCCCGCCCGACCTCGGGCCGGCCACCCTCGCCGCGCTGCTCACCGGCTTCGAGGCCGCCTCCCCGGGCACCCGGCTCGAACTGCGGGAGGTGCCGGTGGCGGCCGTGGTGCGCGAACTCGCCCAGCACACCGTCGACGTCGCCGTCGTCCGCCACCCCTGCCCGGCCGACGGACTGGCCTTCGGCCCCGTTCTGCACCAGCCGCTCGGGGTCCTGCTCGCGGAGCGCAGCCCGTACGCCGACCGCCCGGAGCTCGCGGTGGCCGAACTCACCGGTCTGCGCCTGGTCCTCTTCCCGCGCGCCACCGCGCCGGCCCTGTACGACGAGGTGCTCACCACGCTGACCAGGCACGGCTGCACCCCCGAGGCCGTGGTCGACCCGCCGGGGCCCGACGTCGCGGGCGCGCTCGTGCTCACCGGCAGCGCCATCGCCCTGGTGCCGCGCACCGCGCCGCCACCGGGTACAGTCTGGCGTCCGCTCACCGGCACCCCGCTGGCCTGGCGGACCTCCACGGCCTGGCCGGCCGGGCGGGGCGGGCCCGCCGTCCGGCTGTTCGCCCACACCGCCCACGAGGCGCTGACCGGACCGGGCGGCCTGCTGCCCCAACCGCCCCACCGCCCGCTCTACCCCCGGCCCGCAATGGAGTTCCCGCTGTGACCAGCGACCGCACCGGAGCCGACCGCCCGGCCGCCGTCCGCACCGGAGCCGATAGCCCGGCCGCCGTCCGCACCGGAGCCGACAGCCCGTCCGCCGCCCGCCCGGCCGCCGACCGGACCCCGCACGGCCGTGCCGCGCGCACCCGCATCACCGCGGCCTTCGCCGACGCGGGCGTCACCGGCTGGCTGCACGCGCGCGACCTCGACACCGGCGCCGAGATCGGCCTCGGCGCCGACACCGCCGTCAGCACCGCCAGCGTCCACAAGGTCTGCCTGCTCGTGACGCTCTACCGCGAGGCCGCCGCCGGACGGATCGACCTCACCCGGCAGGTCGAGGTCCCCGCCACCGGCCGCACCCCCGGCGGCACCGGCCTCGCCGCCATGCTCGACCCCGCCCGCCTCTCCCTGCGCGACCTCGCCTACCTCACCGCCGCCGTCAGCGACAACACCGCCGCCGACACCCTGTGGGACGAGATCGGCCTCGACGCCGTCAACCGCACCATGGCCGACCTCGGCCTCACCCGCACCGTCGCCGTCCACAAACTCCGCGACCTCAGCGCCGCCCTCGCCGAGGACACCGGCCCGGACTCCCCGGTCGACCCCGCCGTCGTCGCCCGCCTCAGAGTCCTCGACCCCGCCTTCACCAACCACACCACCCCCCGCGACATGACCACCCTGCTCGCCGCCCTCTGGCACGGCGACGCCTGCCCCGGCGACCACGGCGCCGCCCTGCGCCGCCTCCTCGGCCTCCAGGTCTGGCCGCACCGGCTGGCCTCCGGCTTCCCCTTCGACGACGTCCGCGTCCACGGCAAGACCGGCACCCTCCCCACGCTGCGCCACGAGGTCGGCGTCGTCGAATACCCCGACGGCGGCCGCTACGCCCTGGCCGTCTTCACCCGCGCCGCGGCCACCACCATCACCCTGCCCGCCGCCGACGCGGCCATCGGCACCACCGCCCGCCTCGCCGTCGACGCCCTCCGGGCCCGCGCGGCCACCGCCGGTCGGGCCGGATAACACCGGTTGTCCGCGTAAAACCGGTTGTCCGCGCCGCCGGGGGTCCGGCACAGTGGGCACATCGCGCCGCACAGGCCCAGGAAGGAGCGCCGCCGTGAACACCACCACCCGTGTCCAGTCGTATCAGCGCTCCTCCAGTCACCGGTTCACCGGGACGTCCTCGTAGCGCGCTGACCGGCTTTTCGCCGGGCCGCCCCGGGGCCGCGTCCCCGCCCGGGCGGCCCTTTCGTGTGCCGCCCACCGTGCCGGATGGTGCAACAGGCAGCACACCTGACTCTGGATCAGGCGATCGGGGTTCGAATCCTCGTCCGGCAGCGCAGTACCTGGAGAGTTGGCCGAGTGGTAAGGCAGCGGCTTGCTAAGCCGTCGTCGGGTGACAACCCGCGCGCGTTCGATCCGCGCACTCTCCGCGCACCACCGAGCAGTTCGACGGGCGAGCTGGGCACTGGAGAGCCCAAGGGTCTGTAACACCCCCGCTTCGGCTGTGGCGGTTCGAATCCGCCCTCGCCCACCCGACCACCGCGCACCGACCACCACGCACCACGCACCACCACGCACCACCGCCCGCCGCCCCCGGCACCGGGCGGGCCTCAGCGCAGCACCGACTCCAGGAAGTCGCTCCCGATCCGGGCCACGACGGAGATGTCGAGCTTGTGGAGGACATAGCGCCCCCGGCGCCGGGTGACGAGCAGCCCGGCCTTGCGCAGGACGGCGAGGTGGCGGGAGATCTCGGGGGCGGTGAGGCCGTACGCGTCGGCCAGCTCGTTCGTCGAGTACGCGGCGCGCGCCAGGTTGCGGCACAGGTTCATCCGCATCGGGTGGGTCAGCGCGTCCAGGCGCAGCCTGACCGTCTCCACCGGCTCGGCGCCGCCGATCTCGTGGGCCGCGGCCGGGTACTGGATCACGGGCTGCCAGCCCGGCCCGTACAGGGTGAACAGGTGCGGCCAGCCGAAGACGCTGGGCAGCAGGGTGACGGCGGTGTCGCGGGCGTCGGTGCGCCCGTGCAGGAGTTTGTCGACGACGATGCGGCTGCCGTGCTCGTCCTCCTCCAGGCTCAGCGCCGGCGACGCCGCCGTGAGGGCCTCCGCCAGGCCCTTGCGGCGCAGCAGTTCGGTCTTCTGCCGGGCGTCGGCGGCGAGTTGGACGCGGACCCGGCGCCAGGTGTCGGCGAAGAACGCCCGGTCGCAGTCCTCCAGGAGGCGCCGGATCCACGCCCGGGTGCCGGTGGGGTCGTTGAGCATCCGTTCGACGAACGCCGCCTGGTGCGGGCCGCGGGCCGCCGCCAGGTCGAGCGCGCGGCGCCGCGACCACGCGTCGACCAGGGGCGAGGGCAGGCCCTTGGGGTAGTGGCTGGTGCTGCAGGAGATCTCCAGGGCGGCGCCGACGAACTTCTCGTCCGGCATCCGGTCGAGGTCGTCCAGCTCCTCGGCGAGGGTCTGCCGGGGGTTTGCGGGCATCAGGAGGTCGGAGCGCGTCGAGCGCCACATGAAGTCGGCCTCCAGCATCCGGCCGGCCAGTTCCGGTTCGAGCGTGCCGGCGGTCGCCGTCGTCCACGCGTGCAGGCGGGGGTGGTGGGCGGGCTCGGCGAGCACGTGCAGCGCGTTGCCGAGCTCGGCCAGCGGCGAGGGGTGGAAGGCGATCCGCTCGTGCGGCAGTCCGGTGATGTCAATGGTCACGCTCACCCCTCCATGGTGCCGGGCCCGCTGATCACGTCATTTGACGGGGGTCGTCAATCGGCGGGACCGGTGGGGCGGCCGTGGTGCACGGTGGGCGCATGAACGCACTGCAGCAGCACCTCCTGGACAGCTACCGCGCCGCCCAGCACGCCGAACCGGCCCCGCCCGCCCCCGGCACCCACGACCTCGCGGTGCTCCGGGCGGCCCGTGACCACCGCCGCTTCGAAGCGGTCGTCGCCGGCCGCCCCACCCCCGGCCGCCTGCGCTTCGCCTTCCGCCGCTGGCTGAGCGCCCAGGGCTGACGGGCCCTGCGCCCACCGGCCGGCCAGTATCGGGGCCAGTACCGGGGCCAGTACCGGGGCCGGGGCCGTGGCGCGGTCGCCGTCACCCGCCCGGCCCGCCACCATGGGAAGTGGACCAGGGGGGACGTACCGGGACGCACCCGGGAGGTTTCCAGTGGACGTACTCGTCGTGGGCGCCGGACCGGTCGGCCTGACCGCAGCCGTGGAACTGCGCAGGCGGGGGATCGGATGCAGGCTCGTCGAACGGCTGCCGCAGCGGCTGCCGTTCGCGAAAGCGGTCGGAGTCCAGCCGCGCACGCTGGAGATCTGGGACCGGATGGGGCTGGTGCGGGCCGCGCTCGACGCCGCCGTCCCGATGCGCGGGCAACTGCTCTACGAGAACGGCACCGAGCAGCTCCGGACCGACCTGGCGCTGCCGCCCGAAGTGCCGTACGGCTTCGCGGCGCTGCCCCAGTACGAGACCGAGCGGATCCTGGAGGAGCACCTGATCCGCCTCGGGGGCCGGATCGAGCGCCGCAGCGAACTGGTGTCGTTCACCCAGGACGACGACGGCGTGACCAGCCGCCTGGCCACCTCCGAGGGGGAGGAGGAGGTCCGCTCCCGGTACCTGATCGGCTGCGACGGTGCGCACAGCACCGTCCGCAAGGGGCTCGGGCTCGGCTTCCGGGGCGGGGCGTTTCCCGAGGAGTACATGCTCGCCGACGTCGAGGTCGACTGGGACCTGCCTTCCGGCTACGGCGTGCGCGCCGTGCACCGGGCCGAGGACGGCCGCGTCGACGACCTGCTGGTCTGCATCCCGCTGCCCGGCCGGGGCCGCTACCGGATGTCGATGCCGGTGCCGCCCGAGCTGTCGGCAGCACCGGCCGCCTCCGGCATCGCGCACGGCCTGGGGGCCGGCCGGGGCCCGGCGCTGTCCGACGTCCAGGCGGTCCTGGACCGGCTCTCCCCGCAGCCGACCACCGCCTCGGCCATGCGCTGGTCCTCGGTCTTCCGGATCAGCCACCGGCTGGTGGACCGGTACGGGGAGGGCCGGGTCCTCGTCGCCGGGGACGCCGCGCACATCCACCCGCCCACCGGCGCGCAGGGCATGAACACCGGCATCCAGGACGCCTACAACCTCGCCTGGAAGCTCGCCCTCACGATCGGCGGCGCCGCCCGGCAGAACCTCCTCGCGAGCTACGACGCCGAACGCCGCCCGGTCGGCGAGGAGGTGGTCGGCCGCACCGTCCGACACGCCGCCGAAGGCGTCCAGGCCGACCCGGAGGACCCGGCGACCCTGCTGCTGCGCGAAGCCCAACTGCTCGTCGGCTACCGGGACAGCCCGATCGTCGGCCCCCCGGACGCTGATGCCGATGCCGCCGCCGACGCAGATGCCGCCGCCGACGCCGGGCCGGCCCCCCGCCCCGGCGACCGGGCCCCCGACTGCGCCGGCCTCACCGGGGAGATCGCCACCTACCCGCAGCGCCTGTACGACGTGCTGCGGGTCGGCGAACACGTGCTGCTGCTGTACGGCACCGGCCGGGAGTCGACCGCCCGATTCGACGAACTCGCCTCCCTCGCAAGCGAACTGACTGGTCATCAGACATCTTCCTGCGTGATCCTCGCCGACGGCGCACGGCGCCCGGCCGGCGGGACGCAGCTCCCGGTGTACCGCGACACCCGCGGCGAGTTCGCCCGCGCCTACGCGACCCAGGACGGCCCGACGGCCTTCGTCATCCGCCCGGACGGCTACCTGGGCGCCCGCCTCCACCCACCCACGGCCGAGGGCCTGACCGCCCACCTGGCCCGCGTCTTCCGCACCCCAGGGGCGCGGTGATCCCGGCGATCGCGCGAGGGGCCTTCCCGCGCAACGCGGCTGACCCGGGCCGCAGTCGTCACCGGCCGGCCTTCGCCGAGCACCGCCGGCCTCCGTATCCTTGCCTGGTCACCACGTGGTGCGCACGAACACGAAAAGGAGAGACCCCTCGTGGCCAGCCCGACCGAGACGCTGGAGTTCCAGGCGGAGACCCGCCAGCTGTTGCAGTTGGTGATCCACTCGATCTACTCGAACAAGGACATCTTCCTGCGCGAGCTGATCTCCAACGCCTCCGACGCCCTCGACAAGCTCCGCCTGGAATCCCTCACCGACACCGACCTCGCGGCCGACACCTCCGACCTGCACATCACCCTGGAGGTCGACCGGCAGGCCCGCACCCTGACGGTGCGGGACAACGGCATCGGCATGACCCGTGAGGACGTCGTCGACCTGATCGGCACCATCGCGAAGTCCGGCACCGCCGGCCTGCTGGCCAGGATCAAGGAGGCCAAGGACGCGGAAGCGGCGCAGAACCTGATCGGCCAGTTCGGGGTCGGCTTCTACTCGGCGTTCATGGTCGCCGACAAGGTCACCCTGCACACCCGCCGCGCCGGCACCGAGCAGGGCACCGCGTGGGAGTCCGACGGCGAGGGCACCTACACGATCGCGCCGGTCGACGGCCTGCCGGTGGGCACCTCGGTCACGCTGCACCTCAAGCCGGCCGACGGTGAGGACGGTCTCGGCGACTACCTCGCGGCGTGGAAGATCCGCCAGATCGTCAAGCAGTACTCGGACTTCATCCGCTGGCCCATCCGCATGGCCGCCGGACCTGCCGCCACGGACGGTGCCGCGGACGAGGCCGCGGACGAGGCCGTGGACGGCGCCGAACCCGCCGGCGCGCTCGAGACGCTGAACTCGATGAAGGCCCTGTGGGCCCGCCCGCGCAGCGAGGTGACCGAGGCCGAGTACCACGAGTTCTACCAGCAGATCAGCCACGACTGGCAGCCCCCGGCCGAGACCGTCCACATGCGGGCCGAGGGCACCTTCGAGTACGAGGCGCTGCTGTTCATCCCCGCCCACGCGCCGTTCGACCTGTTCTCCCGGGACACCAAGCGGGGCGTGCAGCTGTACGTCAAGCGGGTGTTCATCATGGACGACTGCGACGCGCTCATGCCGAACTACCTGCGCTTCGTCAAGGGCGTCG
Organism: Kitasatospora sp. NPDC029367; assembly: GCF_055569135.1. Taxonomy (NCBI): domain Bacteria; kingdom Bacillati; phylum Actinomycetota; class Actinomycetes; order Kitasatosporales; family Streptomycetaceae; genus Kitasatospora; species Kitasatospora sp. NPDC029367. The sequence goes on along the minus strand of NZ_JBVHYH010000083.1, from coordinate 1,045 downwards.
TCGACGCCCACGACCTGTCGCTGAACGTCTCCCGCGAGATCCTGCAGCACGACCGCCAGATCACCGCGGTCCGCCGGCGACTCGTCAAGAAGGTCCTCGGCGCCCTCAAGGACATGCAGGCCACCAACCCCGAGGCCTACGCCACGATGTGGGAGCAGTTCGGCCGGGTGATCAAGGAAGGTCTGATCGAGGACCGCGACAACACCGACGCGCTGCTGCCGCTGGTCTCGGCCGCCTCCACCGCCGACCCGGAGAAGGCGACCACGCTGCGCGAGTACGTGGAGCGGATGAAGGACGGCCAGGACACCATCTACTACCTGACCGGCGAGAACCGCCAGATGGTGGAGAACTCCCCGCACATGGAGGCCTTCACCGCCAAGGGCTACGAGGTCCTGATCCTCACCGACCCCGTCGACGAGGTCTGGACCGACCAGGTCCCCGCCTTCGAGGGCCACCGCTTCCAGTCCATCGCCAAGGGCCAGGTCGACCTCGGCGACGACGCCGACAGCGACGGCGACGAGGAGGCGAAGGCGCAGAAGGCCCGGCGTGAGGAGGACTTCGCCGACCTCCTCACCTGGCTGCAGGGCACCCTGGCCGAGCACGTCAAGCAGGTCCGCCTCTCCACCCGGCTCACCACCTCCGCCGCGTGCCTGGTCGGCGACGCCCATGACCTGACCCCCACCCTGGAGAAGATGTACCGGGCGATGGGTCAGGAACTGCCCCCCGTGAAGCGGATCCTGGAGCTCAACCCCACCCACCCCCTGGTCACCGCCCTGCACCGGGCCCACCGGGCGAAGTCCGACGACCCGGCCCTGGCCGACATCGCCGAACTCGTCCACGGCAGCGCCCTGCTCGCCGAGGGCGGCGACCTGCCCGACCCGGCCCGCTTCACCCGCCTCCTGACCGACCACCTCACCCACACCCTGTAACCCCCGCAGCCTGTCACCGCGGGGGGGGGGGGGGGGGGGGGGGGGGGGGGGGAAGGGGGGGGGGGGGAGGGGGGGGGTGGGGGGGGGGGGGGGGGGGGGGGGTGTTTTGTAGGGTG
>NZ_JBVHYH010000082.1:31492-40005 GCF_055569135.1 Kitasatospora sp. NPDC029367 | reverse complement strand
CCCCACCCTCCCCCACATCCGGCCCGCACTCCCCCCCCCCCCCTCCCCCCCCCCCCCCCCCCCCCCCCCCCCCCCCCCCACCCCCCCCCCCCCCCCCCCCCCCCCCCCGGGCCGTTGGTGGGGAAGTTCCCGGCGCTCCGGGAGGTCAGGCGCCGGCGCCCGCCCGGGCGTCCTGCGCGGCGAAGAACTCGTCGGCGATCGCCCTGGTCCGCGGCAGCTCGGCGACCGGCTCGCCGATCACCCGCCCCGCCAGCTCCGTGGCCAGCCGGATCACGTCCTCCCGCAGCTCGGCCTCGGCCAGCACCCGGTCCGCCGCCAGCTGCACCTGGGCCTCGGCCAGCATCCCGTCCCGCAGCGCCTGCCCCTCGGCCCGCAGCCGCGCGATCAGCGCCGCCCCCTCCTCGGTGGCGGTCTGCCGGATCGCCGCCGCCTCGTGCCGCGCCGCGAGGAGCTCCGCCTGGAACTCCTCGTACACCCGCCGGGCCTCCGCCCGCGCCTCCTCGGCCCGCTCGACACCCCCCTCGGTGGCGTCCCGCCGCTCCCCCAGCACCTTCTCGATCCGCGGCAGCAGCACCGCTCCGAGGATTCCGAATATCAGGAAGAAGCAGACGAGTCCGATCACCAACTGCGCTGGATCAGGCTTCAAAGGTCCCATGGCCTCATGGTAGTTGAGCCTCCCTCACTCAATCCAGATGGGGGCCTTCACCCGGGTCCGTGCTGGTCGGGCGTGCGTCGACGGCGGGGAGCAGCAGCAGCTCGCCCGGGATCAGCACCATGGCGGTGGTCCCCCCGTCGGAGCCCCGCTTCGATCGGAGGGACGGGGACGTGGGTGGCAGATGGCCCGGAGGGGATGTCTCGGGGGCGCTGTCCCCGCTCCGTCCCCGCTCGGGGGCAAAGGGGACAAAATGACGGCAGCGCAAGGCGCCGGCACCGGGCACGAGGAAACGGCAACAGCAAAGAGAGCCAGGTCAGTTGGTGTCTGACCTGGCTCCTTCGTCGGTGGGCCACCAGGGGCTCGAACCCTGAACCTACGGATTAAAAGTCCGCAGCTCTGCCAATTGAGCTAGTGGCCCGCGGCCCTGCGCCCCGGAGGATCCCGGGTGGAGAGGGCCACGGCGATCCTACCCGGTGGGCCCCAGGGCTCCGCCAGTGGATTGGGTGGGCGCGCCGGGGGCCGGGGCTGCGGGCGGGGGCGGGGCGTAGTGGGCGGCGCGGACGCGGCGCAGCCAGGCCTCGGCGGGGCGGGGGTCGGGGGCGTCGGGCAGGACGCCGGGGCGGGCGAGCCGGTCCGCGGCCTCGGCGAGCAGCTGTTCGGCGGTGGCGGGGCGGTCGGCGATGCGTTCGCCGAGCTCGCGGACGCGCTCGGGGTCGGGCAGCCGGATCAGGTTGCGGCCGGTGCGGTGCAGCCGGACGGCCTGCTCGACCAGCCGGACGAGGTGCCGGGCGTGCTTGGCGGCCCGCCGGCGGGTGGCCGGGTCGGTGGTGTCCCGGGTCAGCAGCTTGCGGAACTGCTGGTCCGCGTAACCGAGATAGGCCCGGCGGACGGCGGGGGCGCTGAGGAAGCTCGACCGGATCGCGACCAGTTCCCGGCCGAGCGGGGTGGCGGTCTCGTACAGCTCCTCGGGCAGCCAGACCAGTTCGGAGGCGGTCGGGTTGCAGGACAGCGCCAGGCGGCACCACTTGGCGGCCTCGTGCAGGGTGACGTCCGGCTCGGTGGTGACGTGCGACTCGGCCGGGCGGTGCAGGCCGTGCAACTCCTCGGTGGGGACGGCGAACAGCCCCAGCCGGTCGACGTCGGAGCCCGCGTGGGCGAAGCCGTAGGCGGTGGAGCCGACGATGCCGGAGAGCAGCACGGTGCCCGAGAGCAGGACAGTGCCGGAGAGCGGCACGGTGCCGGGTGCGTCGGTCATGCGTCCTCCTCTCGATCACCGGATCCGCCGGGTACCGCATCCTCCCCGGAACGGGCCGCGCCGGGCGAGCGATTTCCGGTCCGGGGCCCGCCCGGCCGCCGATACTGGGCCCATGGAGCACGATCCCCGCCCGGAAGCCGTCGGTGTCGAGAAGCTGCGGGCCTGGTGGTCGCACCGGCAGTGGCTGGACCGCCCGCACCCCGGCGCGTCCGCCGCCGAGGTGCTGGCCGCGACCGGCTGGGCCCGCTCGGTCGGCGGCGCCGCCCCGTACCTGGGCCTGTTCGCCCGTGCCGGGCTGGGGCGGGCGGCCGTGGACGCGGCGGTGGCCGAGCTCTCGGTGCACGAGCTGCCGTCCGCCCGGGGCTGTACGTACCTGCTGCCGGCCGCCGACTTCGCGCTCGGCCTGGCGGTCGGCGCGGCCGCCCCGGAGGGCGAACTGGCGGCCGCGGCGAAGCACCTGGGTGTCGGCCGGGACGAGGTGGAGCAGCTCTGCCTGGCCGTCGAGCGGGCGCTCGCCGACGGCGGGCCGCTGGATCCGGCCACGATCCGGGCGGCGGTCGGCGACGCCGTCCGGCCGCTCGGCGAGCCGGGCCGCAAGCGCGGCCTGGCCACCACCCTGCCGCTCGCCCTCGGACTGCTGCAGTCGCGCGGCCGGATCCGCCGGGTGCCCGTCAACGGCCGCCTGGACCAGCAGCGTTACGGCTACGTCGGCTGGGACCAGCCGGTCGCGGGGGACGCCGTGGACCTCGCCCGCCGCTACTTCTCCTGGGCCGGGCCGGCCACCCTCGGGCACTTCCGCTGGTTCTCCGGCTTCTCCGCGGCCACCGCCCGCCGGGCCGTCGCCGAGGCCGGCCCGGTGCCGGTCGCCCCCGGTTCGGACCTGCTGCTGCCGCCCGAACTCGCCGAGGAGTTCGCCGGGTTCGAGCGGCCGGCCGAACCGCACTACACCCTGCTGGCCGGCATCGACGGCATCCACCTGCTGCACCGCGACCTGTCCTGGCTGCTCGACCCCGCCGACGCCGCCCGCCCGCTGCCCGCCGGCCGGGCCGGGCGCACCTTCGGCGGCGAGACCGACCCGCAGACCCACCTGGTGCTGGACCGCGGCCGGATCGTCGGCCTGTGGGAGTACGACACCGAGCGGGCCGAGATCGTCCACCAGTCCTTCGTCCCGCCGGATGACGCGCTGCGCGCCGCGGTGGCCCGCACCGAGGCGTTCGTCCGGGACGAGCTGGGCGACGCCCGCGGGTTCAGCCTCGACTCGCCGAGGAGCCGCGCCCCCAAGGTCGCCGCGTTGCGGGAGGCCGCCGCGCGGGGGTGGCCGGCCGGGTAGCGTACGGCCCATGTCGAACACCAGCACCGACGAAGTCCTGCTCGTCACCGGCGCCGGCCGCGGTATCGGCGCCGCCACCGCCCTGCTGGCCGCCCGCCGCGGCTACCGGGTGTGCGTCAACTACCGTACGGACGAGGCCTCGGCCGCCGCCGTGGTGGACGCCGTCCGGGCCGAGGGCGGCACCGCGATCGCCGTCCGGGCGGATGTCACCCGCAGCGCCGAGGTGGAGCGGCTGTTCGCCACCGTGGACACCGAACTCGGGCCGCTCACCGGGCTGGTGAACAACGCGGGCACGCTGGAGCGGCAGTGCCGGCTGGAGGAGATCGACGAGGAGCGGCTGAACCGGATCTGGGCGGCGAACATCACCGGCCCGTTCCTGTGCGCGGCCCAGGCCGTCCGCCGGATGTCCACCCGGTACGGCGGCCGCGGCGGCGCGATCGTCAACGTCGGCTCGGCCGCCTCCCGGATCGGCTCGCCGAACGAGTACGTCGACTACGCGGCGGCCAAGGGCGCGGTGGACTCGATGACCCGCGGCCTGGCGCTGGAGGTCGCGGCCGAGGGCATCCGGGTCAACTGCGTGCGCCCGGGCCTGATCCACACCGGCATCCACGCGCTCGGCGGCGAACCGGGCCGGGTCGACCGGGTCGCCCCGGGCCTGCCGATGCGGCGCGGCGGGGAGCCGGAGGAGGTCGCCGAGGCGATCCTGTTCCTGCTCTCCCCGGCCGCCTCGTACACCACGGGGGCGTTCCTGGAGGTCTCCGGCGGGCGTTGACGGCCCCGGCCGGGGGGCGGGGATTCGGCGAACGGTCCTCTCCGGTTTCCTTCCCCCCGCTCCGTCCGCGCCCGTACCGTGGGGCCATGACCGCTGCCTTCATCGACATCGCCGGTGTGCGCAACTTCCGTGACGCGGGCGGGATCGGCGCCCTGCGCCGGGGCGTCCTGTACCGCTCCGGCTCCCTCCACACGCTCACCGAGGAGGGCGCCCGGAAGCTCAAGGAGCTCGGCCTGCGGACGGTGATCGACCTGCGCAGCCCGTTCGAGCTGGAGGTCTGGCCGGACCAGCGGCACGGCCTCGACCACGAGTCCCTCAACCTGCCGACCCTGCCCGCCAACCGCGAGGACCTCGACCGGCCGTGGCCCGAGGACCAGGCCGCGCTCTACACCTTCATGCCCGAGACGGCCGGCCCCTCGCTCGCCGCCGTGATCCGCCGGCTGGCCGCACCGGAGGCCGTCCCGGCGATCGTGCACTGCGCCGTCGGCAAGGACCGCACCGGCCTCACCGTCGCCGTCCTGCAGTCCCTGCTGGGCGCCTCGGACGCCGACATCACCGCCGACTTCCTGCGCTCCAACGCCGGCCTCGGCCTGGAGGACGGCCCCACCCCGTACATCGACGAGACCGGCACCGAGCGGGTCTCCCGCCCGGTCGACGCCGACCTCATCGCCTCCTCCCTCGCCTGGATCCGCACCCACCACGGCACCGTCCCGGCCTACCTCGCCGCCCACGGCACCACCGAGGCCGAGCTCGCCGCCCTCCGGGCCAACCTCTCGGCCTGAGGGCGGCGGCCCCGGGTCAGGGCCCCCGGCCCCGGGGCAGGCCCCGGCTCCCCGGGGGTCAGTCCTGGCGCTCGAACCGCCACCACTGGGTCGGGGCGTCGGTGTCCTCCCACTGCTGGACACCGGCGTCCGTGGCGGTCAGCGGCTTGCCGCTGATGAAGCTGGTGACGGTGTAGGTGCCCGGGGCGTCCACGTGGGCCTCCAGCAGCCACTCCTGGGCGCCGAAGGCGTTGGCGGACCACTGCTGGACGGGAACGCCGTCGTCCGGGGAGGCGCCGGTCACGTCCAGGCGCTTGCCGCTGTTGACGTTCTCGATGTGGAAGAGCGCGCCGCCCGGGTGGACGGCGGTGAGCCGCCAGAGCTGGGCGTCGGTGCCGTCGGCCGCGCCGAGGCGGATCCGGGCGCCGCTGCGCCGGGAGGTCTCCGCGACCTCCAGCAGCAGGCCGCTGCCGACGTTGCGGATCCGGTAGCGGCCGTCGGTGACCGCCCGGTCGGCCGTGCTGTCAGGGGCGCTGTCCGTCATGGCCGCAGTCTCGCACCCGCGGCTGACAGCCCGGCCCCCACCCACGGCTGACAGCCCGGCCGGCTGCGCCTATGCTGCGGCGGATGTCCTCCCAGAACCTTCCGCCGACCCGTCAGCAGCCCACCCTCCTGGAGGCGGTGGCCGAGCTGGAGGCGGTGGTCGCGGCCGGTGACGACGAGGGCTTCGGCCCGGCCCTGAGCCTGGTCGGCGGGCTGTTCGGCCCGGCCGGCCCGGCCGAGCGGCGGGCGGCCGGCCCCCGGCTGGCCGCGCTGCTGCCGGACGCGCCGCCGTTCCCCCGGGCGCACCTGGCGATGGTGGTGGGCGCCTGCGTGGAGTCCGGTGCCGATCCGGTGGCCTGCGCCGGCCCGGTGCTGGCCGGTCTGCGCGGGGCGCTGACCGGTGCCCAGCGGCTGGTCGAGCACTGGGCGCGGACCGGCGGCGGGCCGCTGCCGGACCATGAGGCCGACGATCCGGCCGAGGCGCACGCCCGGATCGAGCACCCGGAGCACCTCGACCCCTGGCAGGCGCACCTGGCCGTGGTCGCCTGGTGGACCCTGCACCTGTGGCAGCAGGCCGCCTGGGCGGTGTACGCGCACCCGCCCGTCCGGGCCGAGGCCCGCGCCTCGGGCGTCACCGAGGTGCTGCTGGAGCTGTTCGACCGGTACGGCGGCGAGCGGCACGACTTCAAGGGCCTCACCCACCTGGCGCTGGTGCTCGACGACGAACCGCTGCTGGTCCTCGACCGCCCCACCGGGACCGGCTACCTGCTGCGGATGAGCGGCCTGAGCGACACCTTCCAGCTGCACACCCTGCTCGCCGACGTGCTGATCGGCGGCGGCCACCTGCCCGGCCTCCCGCAGGACCCGGAGGTGGTGGCACTGGCCCGGACGGCGTTCCCGGACGGCCGCCGGCTCACCGCCACCGGCGCCTTCAACCTGGTCGCCCCGGACGGCTCCTGGCTGTGGAACGAGGGCACGCCCAGCGACGTCCCGCTGCTGGACGGCGTGCGCACCCTGGTGCTGGAGCCGCTGCCGTACGAGCGCAGCTGGTCGGCCGGGCGCTTCCTCCCGGAGGTCCCGGGGGACCTCCGGCTGGAGCGGGTGCTCGACCCGGCGGAGGCGGCCCGGCTGCTGGCCCGCACGGTGCCGGGGGTGCCCACCGCGGCGGCCTTCGGCTGAGTCCTCCGGGGCCCCGGCGGGCCGCTCCGTTCACCGGGTTAGGGTCGGAAGCCGACACGTCCTTACGAGCCCCACGAGTGGAGTCGACGATGGCGAAGGTCCCGAACGCGCTCGCATCCGCCGCGCCCGCCGCGCTGACCGCGGCGAGCGGCCTGGTCGGCGGTTACGGCGTGGCCCGCTGGAGCGGCCGGCGCGAGCTGGGCGGCGCGGTGCTGGCGATGGCCGGGGCCGGCGCGGCCGCGCAGTGGCGCCGCAGCTCGGGCACGGCGGCCGCGGCGGCGCTCACCGGCCTGTACGTGGCGGCCTTCGGCGGTTCGCACCCACTGGCGAAGCGGATCGGCGCCTGGCCGTCCGTGTTCGCCGTCACCGGGGTGGTCGCGGCGGCTTCGACGGCCGCGACGGTGCTCTCCGCGCGCAAGCGCTGAGCCTCTCCGCCCGCAAGCGCTGAGCCGCCCGGCGCGCGAGCGCCGAGCCGCCCGGCCGGTTCAGGACGGGACGACCGCCGGACCGAACCGGGCCTCGAAGGCCGCCCGGTTCGCCGAGACCGGCGCGCGGTCCCACACCGCGAACACCACCCGCTCGAACGCGCCCCCGTACCGGGCCAGCGCGCCCTCGAAGGCCTCGGCGACCTGGGCCGGGTCGTTGCGGAACACCCCGCAGCCCCAGGCGCCGAGCACCAGGGCGCGGACCTCGTGCCGGGCCGCCGCCGCGAGCACCCGGACGGCCCGCTCGGCGAGCACGCCCCGGACGTCCGTACCGGCCGAACGCCGTTCCAGCTGACCGGCGTTGGGGGCGGGCGAGGTCAGGAAGGTGACCGGGTACGGCCGGGCCAGCAGGCCGCCGCGGCCGTCCCGGACCACCGGCACGCCGGGCGGGACGACGACCCGGTGGCTGTACCGCAGGTCCGTCGAGGCCCGGTGCGCCTCGTAGTAGTCCGGCGCCTCCAGCAGGCAGCTGTACAGCAGCGCGCTGCGGCACAGGTCCTCCTCCTGGGCGCGGGCGCCGCGCAGGTACCCGCCGCCGGGGTTGCGTGCGGAGGCGAAGTTCAGCACCCCGACCGGCCCGGCCCCGGCCGCGACCAGCCGCCGGGCCGCCTCGACGCTGCCCTCGGCCGTGACCTCGACCGGCCCGCCCACGGGCCCCCGCTCCCCGGCGGCCAGCAGCGCGTCCAGCCCCTCCGGGGAGTACGACACCGTGCCGGCCCGGGCGGCCGCCAACTGCTCCCCCACCTGCACGAGTTCGCCCCCGGCCGTCCGGTAGCTCCCCCGCGCGGCGATCTCCTCGTTCTCCCGTGCCACGTCGTGCAGTCTGCTGCTCATGTCCGTGACGCTACGGGACTACCCTCAGCGCGCGCCACAGGTTATTCTCACTTCCAGAACAACACCTCGGGGGGCGAGCGGTAACGAGGTGTGGGGGGTATCGGGGGATACCGGGGGAACACGAAGGGCCCGCTCCGGGGGACGGAGCGGGCCCTTCGTGTGTGGTTCAGTCAGCCGGCCGGCGGTCGATCACCGACCGGGCCGCACGACCTCGTCCGAGGTCAGTTCTTCCAGCGCGGCTTGCGGTCGTCGCGGTTGAAGCCGCCGCCGTTGAAGCCACCGCGGTCACGGTCGCCGAAGCCACCGCGGTCACGGTTGAAGCCACCGCGGTCGGCCTGCGGACGGCCACCGGCGCGGTGGTCGTCGCGGCGCGAGAACGGACGGCTGTTGCTGCCGCCGCGCTCGTCGCGGTCCCGGCCGAAGGACGGGCGGTCGCCGAAGGAGCGGGCCGGACGGTCGCCGAAGCCACCGGTGCGGCCGCCGCGGTCGTCACGGTCACGGTTGAAGCCGCCCGAGCGCTCGCGGTCACCGAAGCCACCGGAACGGCCACCACGGTCATCGCGGTCACGGTTGAAGCCACCCGAGCGGCCACCGCGGTCGTCACGGTCACGGTTGAAGCCACCGGAACGCTCGCGGTCACCGAAGCCACCGGAACGGCCACCACGGTCATCGCGGTCACGGTTGAAGCCACCCGAGCGG
>NZ_JBVHYH010000082.1:0-31399 GCF_055569135.1 Kitasatospora sp. NPDC029367 | reverse complement strand
CGAGCGGCCACCACGGTCGTCACGGTCACGGTTGAAGCCACCCGAGCGCTCGCGGTCACCGAAGCCACCGGAACGGCCACCACGGTCATCGCGGTCACGGTTGAAGCCACCCGAACGGCCACCACGGTCGTCACGGTCACGGTTGAAGCCACCCGAGCGCTCGCGGTCACCGAAGCCACCGGAACGGCCACCACGGTCATCGCGGTCACGGTCACGGCCGAAGGCCGGACGCTCGCTGCGCGCCTCGCGGTACGCCGGGGTGCGCTCCTCGACCTGCGGCGCGGCGGCCGGAGCCTCGGCAGCGGCCGGGGCGGCCTCCTCGCCGGCCTCGGCGGACGCGGCCGGGGCCTCGTCCTCGATGCCCAGCTCGGCCCGCTCGCGCGCCGCACGGGCGGCCAGGCGGTCGGCCTCCTCGCGCAGCTCGGTGGCGCGGCGCTGCGCGCGCTCCAGCTGGCGGGTCATGTCGGCGAGCTCGCGCTCGGCGGCACCGGCGATGTTGGCGGCGCTCTCGGCCTGGACCTCGGTCAGCGAACGGGCGCCGGTGATCTTGGCGACCTCGGCGTCGAAGGCGTGGTCCAGGATGTGGCGGCTGGCGTCGACGCCCGCGTCCTCCATCAGGCGGAAGACGCCGCGGCGCTGGTGCGGCAGCACCAGGGTGACGACGGCACCGGAGCGGCCGGCCCGCGCGGTGCGGCCCGAGCGGTGCAGGTAGTCCTTGTGGTCGCCGGCCGGGTCCACGTTGAGGACCAGGTCGATGCCGTCGACGTGGATGCCGCGGGCGGCGACGTCGGTGGCGACGACGACGTTGACGTAGCCGTCCTTGAAGTCGCCGAGGACGCGGGTACGGGCGCCCTGGGTCATGCCGCCGTGCAGCGCGTCGGCCTTGACGCCGGCCTCGATCAGCTGCTCGGCAACGCGGTCGGCGCCCATCTGGGTGCGGACGAAGATGATGGTCCGGCCCTTGCGGGCGGCGATCGCGTTGGTGATCGGCGCCTTGTCCTTGGGCTTCACCACGAGGATGTGGTGGGTCATGGTGGTAACGGCACCGGCCGACGGGTCGACCTCGTGGGTGACCGGGTTCTTGAGGTAGCGCTTCACCAGGGTGTCGATCTCGTTCTCCAGGGTGGCGGAGAACAGCAGGCGCTGGCCGCCGGCCGGCACCTGGTCGAGGATCTCGGTGACCTCGGGCAGGAAGCCCATGTCGGCCATCTGGTCGGCCTCGTCGAGCACGACGGTCTGGACGTCGTCCAGCTTGGCCGAGCCGCGGTTCAGCAGGTCGCGCAGGCGGCCCGGGGTGGCGACCAGGACGTCGACGCCGCGCTCCAGCGCGTAGATCTGGTTCGACATCGAGGTACCGCCGCAGACGACCTTGAGGCGCAGGCCGAGCACCGAGCCGAAGGGCTCCAGGGCGTCGGCGACCTGCATGGCCAGCTCGCGGGTCGGGACCAGGATCAGGCCGCGCGGGTGCTTGGCGCGGGTGCGCTCGCCGTCGGCCAGACGGGTGAGCAGCGGCAGACCGAAGCTGAGGGTCTTGCCGGAGCCGGTGCGGCCGCGGCCCAGCACGTCCTTGCCGGCCAGGGCGTCCGGGATGGTCGCGGCCTGGATCGGGAACGGGGTGGTGACGCCGCGCTTGGCGAGGGCGCGCACGACGTCGTCGTGCAGGCCCAGGTCGCCGAAGGTGATGGTCGGCTCGGCGGGCTCGGTGTCCTCGGCCGCCTCCTCGACGGTCTCGGCGGCGTCGGCGGTCTCGGTGACCTCGGCGGCGAGCTCCGCGGCCTCGGCGGTCAGTTCGGTGGTGTCGGTGACATCGGTGACATCGGCGGCAGCCTCGTTCGCGGGCATGGCGAAGCGGGCGTCGTCAACGAGAGACATGCAAAACCTTCCGGAAGTGGCACGCGCCAAAGTCCGGGGTTCTGTTTCACAACCGCCTCTATGCGGTCAGCCACGGATCGCCGGAACGCGCCAAGGGCGCCAGATGGGAATAGGGCGCCAATCAAATGAATCAAACGAACGATCTACCACCATAGAGGAACCTCGGGATCGGAGGCAAATGCCCTGGCCAGGCCGCTAATGCGCACCCGCGGCAGGGCTCGGGGCCGAAGATCCGGAGCTGCCGGTCGAGGGCTGCGGGCCCGGCGGGACGGTCGCGGCCGGCGTGGTGCGCTCCGGGTCCGGGGTGCCGGACGGGTGGCCGCTCGGGGTGGCCGACGGGGTTGCGGCCGAACCGCCGCCGGACCGGCCCTCCCCGGTGCCGGTGGTCCCGCCGGTGCCCGTCGAGCCGCCGGTCGAGGCACCGCCCGGGTGGGGCGCGGGGCTGGTGTTCGCGCCGCCCGACGTACCGCTGCCGCCCGGCGCGCCCTCGGGAGCGGCCGCCCCCGGCACCGGGACCACCCCGGCCACCACGCCGTTCGCGCCGGGCGCGAGCTCACCCGGCGTGGCGCTCGTCGCCCCGGCAGGCGCGTTCTCGGCCTGCAAGCCCCCCTGGTGCTCCGGGCGCCCCGACGCGCCCCCCGGGTGCCCGCTGGCGGCCGGCGCCGAGGGGCCGCCCGTCGCCCCCGGCCGGCCCGCCGGACCGGCCTGCCCGACCGGCGCCACGCCGTGCTTCTCCTCCGCGCCCGGACCGACCGACATGCACCCGGTCAGGCCCAGCCCGGCCACCGCCAGCACCGCCGCCGCCCGTACCACCGCGCCCGAACCCGCCGCCCGCACCGAAGCCACCGAGCTTCCTCTCCATCGCCCCACCCGGGCCGCCCACTGGCGCGCGGCCGCTTTCGGTGCCCAACGCGCGCCGGGCGCGGCGGGACACGGGTGGGTGGCGCGGTTCTCGGCGGCCGCCCCCTCGGGAGCCCGTCCGGGAAGCACCCGGAGGCCCCCCGAGCCCACCCGGAGCCCGCTCGGGGCCCGCTCAGCCCCAGAGCGCCGAGGCCAGCTCCGCCCCCGCGTACACCGCGCCCAGCCCCGCCGCCAGGCTCCCGGCCACGTTCGCCACCGCGTACCGCCCCGCGCCGGACTCGGCCAGCCGCAGCGTCTCGTACGAGAAGGTCGAGTAGGTGGTCAGCGCCCCGCAGAAGCCCGTGCCGACCAGCAGTTGGACGTGCGAGGAGGCCGCGCCGGCCGCCACCGCCCCGGTCAGCAGGCCGAGCACCAGGCAGCCGAACACGTTCACCGTGAAGGTGCCCCACGGGAACACCGAGTCGTGCCGGGACTGCACCGCCCGGTCGGTCAGGTACCGCAGCGGGGCGCCGACCGCCGCGCCCGCCACCACCAGCAGCCAGTTCACTCCGCCGACTCCCCCGCACCCGGGCCCGCGCCCCCACCCGGACCCGCCTCCGCCCCCGGGCCCGCGGCCCGCCCCGCGTACCGGACCACCTCGCAGCGGTCCAGCAACACCAGCCCCTCCGCGACCAGTTCCTCCAGCTGCGGCAGGAACGCCCGCACCCGCTCCTCCTCGTCCACGATCACCACCGCCACCGGCAGGTCCTCGCTCAGCGACAGCAGCCGCGCCGTGTGCACCAGCGAGGAGGCCCCGAAGCCCTCGATCCCCCGGAACACGCTCGCCCCGGCCAGCCCGGCCGCCCGCGCCCGGTGTACGACCTCGCTGTACAGCGGCCGGTGGTGCCAGGTGTCGCTCTCCCCGACCAGGACGGTCAGCCGCAGCGCCGGCCCGCCCAGCCGGCTCACCGGGCACCGCCGCGGTGGATCACACGCCGGGTCAGCACCGCGGCCGCCCACACCGCACCGAGCGCGCCCGCCAGGGTCAGCCCCAGGTACGCCAGCCCCGGCCCGAGCCGCCCGGCCTCCAGCAGCCGGCGGACGTCCACGGCGTACGTCGAGAAGGTGGTGAACCCGCCCAGCACCCCGGTGCCGAAGAACGGCCGCAGCAGCGGGTGCGCCGGACGCCCCTCGGTGACCAGCACCAGGAACACCCCGATCACCGCGCAGCCCACCACGTTGACCAGCAGCGTCGTCCACGGGAAGGCCGACGGCCCGGTCTCCCAGCCCAGCCCGGCCGCGTACCGCGCCAGCGCCCCGATCGCCCCTCCCGCCGCGACCACCGCCACGGCCGGGCCCTGCCCGCGCAGCACCGACGGACGCGGGAGCGCCGGTGTCGCCGCCGCGGGATCGTCCACCGCATCCTCCGAGGTCGTCACGGGCCCATCAAACACCGCTGTCCGCCGCCTGGCACACCGTCACCCCAGACCCGACAATGATCCGGTGGAGATGACCCGGGAAGAGTTCGAGTCGCTGGTCGCCGACGCCCTCGACCAGATCCCCCCGAAGCTCGCGGCGATGATGGACAACGTCGCGGTCTTCGTCGAGGAGGAACCCGACCCGGCCGACCCGGAACTCCTCGGCCTCTACGAGGGCACCCCGCTCACCGAGCGCGGCGAGTGGTACGCCGGCGTCCTGCCCGACCGCATCCTGATCTACCGCGGCCCCACCCTGCGCCACTGCGAGACCCACGAGCAGGTGGTCGAGGAGGTCCGCACCACCGTCATCCACGAGGTCGCCCACCACTTCGGCTTCGACGACCACGAGCTGGACGAACTCGGCTGGTCCTGAACCCCGCCGCCGCAGCCCCCTCCGGACGCCCCACCCCCACCCGGCCCAAACCCGTTTTGGCGATCCGCCCCGCATCCCATATGCTTCTCGACGTCCCCGGGAACGCTGGAAACAGCCGAACGGACCACAAGCCCTCATCGTCTAGTGGCCCAGGACGCCGCCCTTTCAAGGCGGTAGCACGGGTTCGAATCCCGTTGGGGGCACGCAGTACCGTAGTAAAGTGCAGTGCCTCAAGACCTTGGTGGTCCGCCACCACAAGGTCCCGTGGAGCAGTTGGTTAGCTCGCCACCCTGTCAAGGTGGAGGTCGCGGGTTCAAGTCCCGTCGGGATCGCTCGTCTCGCAAGAGACGGTGCAGTACGGCCAGGTAGCTCAGTTGGTACGAGCGTCCGCCTGAAAAGCGGAAGGTCGCCGGTTCGACCCCGGCCCTGGCCACATAGCCTGAACAGGCACGATGCCCTCGAAGCGGAAAGCTTCGGGGGCATTTTCGTGCCATTCGACGCCGACGGCTCCGAATCGCGGCGAACCCCGGGCAGCCTGGTGGGGCCGCCCGGGGTTCGAGGAAGAGTGACGCCGATCACAAGCCTTCAACTTCGACCATGGTGCCGTCAGGGCCATGCGTGAAGATCCGGGGTGTCCCCATCCGGCTGATGATGGCCCGCATCGCGGCTTTCTTCTCCTCCGGAGTCGGCCCGTCCGGATCAGTGAGACCGAAGCCTTGGAGAGCCACCTCGTAGGGGTCCATGTCCTCTGCCTCCGGCATGCCCTCCAGCACGAAGCCGAAGAAGAACCGAAGCGCCTCCTCCCCCAGGTCGAGAGGATGGAACGGCAGCGGGTACGGCCCCTTGGCCGGCCATCCCGGCACCGGATCCACCGGGTGCTCCCCGGCCCAGAAGGGCGCCTCGAACGGCAGCGGCTCACCGATGTTCTCCATCACCCCGCTGCCCGGCGAGAGGCTGAGCGAACGGACCAGCTGCCCGTCCTCCCAGACCGCGAAGGCCAGGAAGTCCACCACGCTGTGCATCCAGTGCACGACCAGTCGGCGTCCCGCGCTCGCATCGATCAGGTGCTGCGGCAGCCGTGAGGGATGGTCACCCACCCAGTGCTGATCGCAGACGATGTCGACTCCGGGGAAGCTGCCGAGGTAGGCGGTCCCGTCCGGCGGGTACGTCGCGTCGCCGAGCTCGCACCTGGCCGACTCCGTGACCTCCCACCCGGGGTAGAGGCGGCCGACCAGCTCCGCCGTCCGCTCCGGATCCGCTTCCGCCGGCAGCCGCAGCGGGCCGGACGAAGCAGGGGCCATATAGACGAGCAACCCAGTCTTGGCTCCCACGGTCAGTTCCTCTCCAACACGGCGAACCCCTCGGTCCGGGGGCAGGCCGCAAGCTACCAACCGCGTAAGACAGCGGTGCCCGGCAAGACCTGGGTCTTACCGGGCCACCGGACGAACTGATGAGCCGGAGCGCCAGGCTATGAAACCTCCCGAGGCGGCTCAGGGCTGGCGTCGACGGCGGCGCGGTCGAGTTCGAGGCCGTGGGTGAAGAAGTGCGGGGGCAAGGTCAGCGGCGCGGGCGGCGGTTATCGGGGTCAACCCTGTTCGCCGCCATCGCCCTGGTCGTCTGGCTCTCCGCTTTCCTCCTTGCGGTCAACCCGGGCCGCGACTCGGGCGAGGTCAGGCAGGTACCTTCGCCCGTTCCCCTCCTCCGGGTAAGGGCGGCAGGCCTCGCGATGAGCGGCAGAAGGCTGACGCCGGACCACATCACCCCCATAGTGCTCATATCATCTGAATGTCCGCATGGATGCTTAACTCCACACGAACGAAGTACCGTCGGGCTTGTCCGTGTGCACACTCATCATCTGATTCGGGGGAATCACCATGGCCGGCACGGTCACCGTTGATCCGCAGGCGCTCACCGCCTCCTCAGGGGTGGCGAAGAACCTCGCCGAGGAGGTCACCAAACCTGTTCACGACGCGCTGACTTCGGCCACTACCGCCTCCGGTCAGCTCACCGGCTGGTCGATTGCCGCAGGGCTCGGAAAGCTCGGCAGCGACTGGGCCGCGCCGCTTGACGCGCTCCGGAAGCGACTCACCGACACCAGCACCAACCTGCAGACCAACGCCGACGCCCACGCACACAACGAGCAGGCAACCGCAGGCGCTTGGAGCCAGCGGAAGGCCGCGCAGTGAGCAGTGCCTACGAACTGTTGGTCGCGTTCGACCCGCACGGACTGCACGACGCCGCGAAGGCGTGGAAGGCGCTCGCCCACAGCATGGAGACCACGGCCACGCGGCACCGCAACCAGGTGAACGGCCCGCTGCGCCGGGGGTGGAAGGGCGCGGACGCCGAGGCCGCCTTCCCGTTCATGGACCAGACCGAGCAGCGGCTCGGCATCGTCCGGGTCGAGGCGGAGGCCGCCGCGCTGGCCCTGAACACGGTCGCGGACCGGATGTACCAGGCGCAGACCAACCTGACCAACGCCGTGCACCGCGCCCAGGATGCCAAGTTGACTGTGTCCGCCGAGGGGATTGTCGGCCTCCCGCCCGAGGGTCCAGGCGAGCACAACGACCCCGACGCGCAGGCCGCGCGCCGCAGCCTCACCGATCTCAAGACCGGCTTCCAGCAGCGGATCGACACGGCGATCAAGGACGCCCAGACGGCCAGCGACCAGGGCAACAAGGCCCTCGGCCACCTGGGTGCCGACATCCTCGGCGACCAGCGGGCGAACGGCGCCATGGCCGAGACCCGCACCGACGTCGCCGACGTCATGAAGGACCTCGGGCTGGCCGATCCGTACATCCCCGACGGCAAGGACCCGCAGAAGAACGCCGACTGGTGGAAGGGCCTCACACCCGACCAGCAGGAGACCTACCTCGCCCTGAACGCGGCCCGGATCGGAAACCTGGACGGCATTCCGGCGGGCGCCCGCGACGAGGCCAACCGCCTCGTCCTCGACCAGAAGCTCGACGCCCTCCAAGCCGGAACGCCCGCCTCCTTCGGCCTCGACCAGACCACGTACGACAAGCGCAAGGCCGCGCTGACGGAGATCAAGAAGAAGCTGGAGGAGAACGCCGACGCGAAGGACGAGGAGCACCAGCTGTTCCTCCTCGCGATCGACCCCGAGGCGTACGGGGGAGACGGACGCGCGATCGTTGCGACCGGCAACCCCGACAAGGCAAGCCACACCTCGGTGTTCGTGCCCGGGACGAACACCGACATCAACGGGGTGCCGGGCCAGATCGACCGCATCCGGCAGCTGCAGGGCTACGGCAAGCAATACGCCAAGGCCGGCGAAACCGTCTCAGTCATCTCCTACCTCGGCTACGACGCCCCGGAGAGCCTCGCAGGGGCGTCCAGCCCCATGCGCGGACTCGACGGCGCCGAGGACATGCGCCGTTTCTCCAACGGCCTCAGGGTGGCGCACGGCGAGCCTAGGACCCACCTCAGCTACATCGCGCACAGCTACGGCAGTTTCGCCGTGGGCGTCGCCGACAGCGGAGGAGGCCATGGCCTGGACGCCGACGACATCGTCACTCTCGGCAGCCCGGGCATGGGCGTCCTCACCGCCGAGCAGTTGAACGTCAACCCCGATCACCTCTGGATCGGCGAGGCCACCGACGACCCCACCCGCGCGGTCGGTGGCTTCTCGCTCGGCCCCAGCCCGCACATCGCGGGATTCGGCGGGAACAACATCCACATCGACACGTCCGGGCACGGCGGCTACTGGGACGAGGGCTCGGACAGCCTGAAGAACCAGGGCAGGATCATCGCCGGGAAGCCGCCCCACACCACATGGAAGGAGGACCCGATCTGGGGTTCGATACCCCACTGAACCGCCGGCCGGAAAGAGCCCCCATGCGCAACCTGATCACCCATCCGCCAGTCACTGGTACCCGGCTGAAGCAGCTCCTGGCGACGGCGCTGATGGCCACGACCCTCGGAGCCTGTATGTCCAGCCCCGGAACAGGGAAGAACGATCCCCTGCCCGTCAAATCCCGGCAGGAAACACTCGACTGGGCGAAGCAGCTCACCGAGCACCTGGCCCAGACGGCCGGGATCCGGATCAACGACGAACCTGCCGACCCCGTCTTCACCTCGTGCATCGGCAAGAACGGCGAGACCGCGCCCGACGACCGCTACATCCTGATCTACGGCGTCCACAGCAACGTCCCCAACGCCCAGCACAACGACGTCGTCCGCAAGGTCCGCGACCGGCTCACGAGCGAGGGCCTCAAGATCACCGAATACCAGGAGACCCAAGGCGCGGAACCGGACTCCACCGTCAGCGCACGCCACCCCAGCAGCCGGTACGTCGTCGATGTCGCCAGCACCGCGGGCAACGACCGCATGGTCCTGAGCGTCACCACCCCGTGCCTGATGCCGCCGTCCGCATCGCCCGCCCCCACCCCCTGACCGGTCCGTCGCCAGCTGCAACGGCCCTGGATCGGGGTCCGTAGGCAAGGTCCCGCCTTCGGAACGCTGATCCGTTGGTGAGTCAGATGCGAGGTCAACGGCCGGCCAGCAACGCGCTCGCCAGCGCAGTGGCGGTGCTCGGCCCCTTGCCGTGGCGAGGTCGTGCTCCGGACAGTGACGGCATGCGCACGGGACCGCGTTCCCGGCGGGCCTTCTCGATGACCGTCGTCCCGGTCTCCGCCTCCAGCACGGGGGCGTAGCCGGCGGCCCGAAGCGCGGCAAGGGTGGCTTCGGGCTCGGCCGTGCTGATCAGTACGGTCGGCGCGATCCGTCGCAGCCCGAGCCTGGACAGCGCACGGGCCGCGGCGAGCTCCGACACCAGTGCCTCGTCATCGGAGCGGATGCAGCAGGCGGAGCGCACCACTCGCATCCTGCCGTGGGTCCTTGCGGTGTCCTTGATCAGGTACTCCAGGGGCTGCGGAAGCGGCCGCCCGCCCTCGGAGACGTCGGCCAGCCGAGCCAGCAGGTCGGCGGCGTCCAGTCCGGAGTCCAGCGCCCGGCGGACCGCCGCAGGGGTGATCCGCCACACCACGGCATGCCCCTCCGACTCCCGGTCCGCACAGGCGGCCAGCAGGTCGGTCAGCTCCGATGCGGCAGCTCCGGCGACCACGGCCGTGAGGTCCGCCTGGAACCGGGCGGTGGTCTGTGGCGCGGGCAGCAGCGCGTCCAGGGCTGTGGACAGCTGCCGAACCGCGTCGTCCAGAGCAGGATGGTCCCGCAGCGCCGGCCCGGCGCCCGGAACGGCGGGGAAGTGGCGGTGTGCACCCGCCCTCAGGAGCCCGAGCACGGCGTGCCCGAGCGGAGTCAGCGCTCCGTGGGCGACGACCCCGAACAGCTCCGCCTCCGCCAGGGTCGCCTCGACCCGCTCAGCCTCCCACGCACCTTGGGCGAGGGCGGCCGGGCGGAACCAGGCCGCCGTGGCGCTGAGACCGGCGAGAGCGGTCGCCCGAGCACGAGCGGACTTGCCGGTGGGGACTCCGTGCCCGGCCGGGAGGGTGGCCAGAGCCTCCAGCACGGCATGGCGCAGATCGACAGCCTCGCCGTCCTCCGGCGTGACCAGCGCGACCGGGGTCTCCTTCTCGTCCGGCCAAAAGCTGAACACCTCGGGCACCACCGCCCAGGTGGCGACGAGCGGCAGCAGCCGCTGAGCGGGTGGAGCCGCCAGCCACTCGTCGTACCGCTCGGTGGGCAGCATCCGAGCAGGTGGCTGCGATTCCGGCCGACGCGCGCGGCCCCGTCCTCTCGTCGGGGCCTCCGCTTCCTCGGCGCAGGGGGTGATCAGGTCCGCGTTGTTCGCCAGGTCGAGCCACAGCCGGGCTTGTTCCTCCGGCATGCCGACCGCCTTCGCCAGCCGACGGGTGTCCCGGACCGCGATTCCGCCCGCCTTGCGCACAGCGAGCGGCTGCACGGCCACCTGACGGAGCATCGACTCGACCCGGGAGGCCGCCTCGGCCAACGCCGCCTGCGCCTGGCTCTCGACTGCACCATCCGGGATCTCCACCGCTCCCTCGACCGGGGGCGGGGCAGACTGGTAGCTCGGCGCGCGGTCGTGGTCGCGCAACGCGTCGGCCACCTCGCGCGGCAGTTCCGCCAGGTCCTCATCCACCGGAAGGACCAGGCCGCGGGCGGCCAGCCAGTCCGTGCCAGGGTCTCCCGAGCCGCCTTCCCGGAAGGTGAACCTGCCTCCGGAACCCGGGTAGAAACCGCCGTACCGGGAGACGAAGCAGTGCGTGCGCAGCAGTGGCGGGCCCGGGACCAGTTTGTCCAGCAGGTCCAAGGCCGCGGGCGGCGCCTCGGCGGCCATGGCGCGCACGCGCTTCGCGTCCCTGAGCACGTCCACGATCTGCCGCTGCGCCTCGTCCCGAGTCCGCGCCTTCGCGAGCCCCAGCCCCTGCGCGATGCGGTGAATCTCCGGAGCGTTGAAGGCCTCGGTGAGCAGTTGTTCGGCGGGCCGACCGTAACCGCCGCCTTCACCCGCCTGGCGGTGGACCAGGATCGGAACGACGACCCTGCTTCCGGACGAGGGCAGTACCAGGGCCCGTTCGGTCAGCCGGGACAGCGCGGCCTCAGCCGCGGACCGACCCGCGCCGTCGAGTTGCAGGAATCGGAAGAGCTGGTCCCGGGTCACGGACCGGTCAGCGGGGTCGACCGCAGGCGCGTCGAGCCGTGGAGAACGGCCGCCGTAGCCCATGAACAGGTGATGAGCAGGCGCAACGGCCGGTAGCGGACCGTGCAACCGTTCGGCCAAGGTCGCCACAGCGACCAGCAGTTGAAGGTCCCCGAGGCTGATCTCGCTCAGCCCCAGGGCCGTGGAGGCGTCCGTCAGCAGGTGGCCGGCCAGATCGGTCAGGCTCGCCACCCTTGCCGCGTAGGGAAGTTCGCGCTGCTCCAGCAGTTCGGTCAGCTGCGAAGGAGTGCGGTCGGCCAGCCAAACGCGAGGCTTCGTTCGGCTTTCACCACACCCAGCGTAGTGAGCCGCCGGCGGGACGGCAGACGGTTGCCGCCTCCCGCCCGAGGGCAGGCCGTGCGACGGCCGCCGGGTATGCCGCGGCTGACAGACTCGCGGTCATGACCTTCGCCATATCGATCGAGCGCACGGACCCGCCGTACATCGCTGCCGAGCGCGAGTCGCTCGCGTCCTGGCTGGACTGGCACCGGGCGACACTTCTGACCAAGCTGAACGGACTGACCGAGGAGCAGGCCCGGTTCTCGCCGGTGCCTTCGGGGACGAGCCTGCTGGGGCTGGTCAAGCATCTCACCGAGTGTGAGCACTACTGGATCGCCCGGTGCGTGGCCGAGGTGGACGAGCCGGCGCTCTTCATCACCGAGGCGGACCCGGAAGCGGATACGAAGGTCGCCCCGGACGACACGATCGAGCAGATCGTGGCCGGGTATCTGAAGGCCTGTGCCCGCAGCCGCGAGATCATTGCCGCGCTCGCGGACCTGGAGGAGACCCACACGCTCCGCCATGGCAAGACCGACGTGCGATGGGTGCTGATGCACATGGTCGAGGAAACGGCCCGGCACAACGGGCATGCCGACATCATCCGCGAGCTGATCGACGGTGTCACCGGCGAGTAGCAGGGCCGAACACCGAAGCCGGCGGAGGCCCCGGGGAGTTCACTCTCCGGGGCCTCTCGCGTTCCCTAACTCACCCGCGCGGGAGGGCGGTTGGCCGTCAGGCCAGCTGGGTGGCGAGCCAGTCGGCGGTGGCCGGGAGCCAGTCGGGCAGAGCGGTGCCGAGCAGGTGGTTGCCGTGCGGGACGAGCAGCAGTTCGGCGTTCGGGGCGTGCTCGGCGAGGACGGTGGCGTTGGTGACACCCGGGATGCGGTCCTCGCCGCCCTCGACCACCAGCAGCGGGAGGGTGATCGTCGGGGCGAGCGCGGTCAGGTCCAGCCGGTCGGCGAAGGCGCGGGCCGCCTCCGGGCTCCCGCAGCGCTGGACCAGCGTCTCGGTGACGAACGGGGGCAGCTCCGCCCAGTCCAGCCGGTACGGTCCGCTGACCGTCGCGGCGGCGCGCAGCCGGGGCTCGTGGGCGGCGGCCCGCGCCGCGTAGTAGCCGCCCAAGCTGAGGCCGACCACGGCGGAGCGGTCGAGGTCCAGGCCTTCCTGGTCGGCGAGCGCGTCCAGGGCCCGGCCGACCACCCGGTGGTAGTCCGGCTCCGGCGCGCTGGTGGCCGCCAGCACCCCCTGGCCGGGCCCGTCCATCGCCAGCACGGCGACCCCCCGGGCCAGCAGGGCCTCGACCAGGGTGTGGAACTCCTCCTTCGAGGAGTCCATGCCCGGCACCACCAGCACCACCGGGGCCCCGCCCCGGACCGCCGCCGGCCGGCGCAGCCAGCCCGCGAAGCCCTCGCCCTCGACCCGTCGCGCGCCCGGCTCCAGCAGCGCCAACGACCGCCGCATCGCCTCGTCCGCCTCGGCGGCGAGCCGCGCGGCGGCGGCCCGGTCGGGGTGCGGCATCAGCCCGGCCGCGTGGAACCAGCGGGCGGCGCAGCGGTAGGCGGTGCCGGCGGTCACCGTCCGCCCCTCGGCCGCGGCCCGCTCGGCCTCGGCGACGTACCGGCGGCCGGTGGCGCCGAACGCCTCCGGCCACTCCTCCAGCGCGGCCAGCCCGGCGGTCACCCGGTCGTACTCGTACAGGTCGAGACCGGCTCCGTGCGCCCGTGGGCGGGCGTCCGCCACGTACGCGGGCAGCAGACCGGGGGTGTCGAAGAAGGACACGACGGGATTCTCCGTTCAGACGAGAGTGAGCACGGCCTTGCCGCGGATCCGGCGGTCGCGCAGGTCGGTGAGGGTGGTCGCGGTGTCGCCCCAGGGGGCCGTCCGGCCGATCTCCGGGGTCAGCCGGCCGGCCGCCGCCAGGCGCACCAGGGTGGCCAGGTCCGGGCCGTACGGGACGTCGGAGTCGGCGTAGTGGAAGTGCCGCAGGGTGGCCGACTCGGGGCCCTTGAAGAAGTCGAAGAAGTCCAGGGTCACCGGCGTCCGCGAGGCCTGCCCGAACCAGACCAGGGTGCCCCGCCGGGCCAACCGGGCCAGCGCCACCGGCAGGTTCGCACCCCCGGTCGACTCCAGCACCAGGTCGTACGGGCCGCGCGCCTCCCCGAGGTCGTGCACCACCTCGGCCGCCCCCAGCTCGGCCAGCCGACGACCGCGCTCCGGCGAGGCGGTGACCACCGTCAGCTCGGCCCCGGCCGCGGCGGCCAACTCGGTGAAGTAGTGCCCGACCCCACCGGAAGCCCCGGTCATCAGCACCCGCCGCCCGGCCACCGCCCCCACCGTCCGCAGCAACCGCAGCGCGGTCAGCCCCGCCAACGGCAACGCCGCCGCCCGCACCGCGTCCAGACTGTCCGGCAACTCGGCCACCGACCCCACCGGCACACACACGTACTCGGCCCACCCGCCCGCCGGAGGATGCGCGACCACCCGCCGACACACCGCCGGCCCCGACCCGTCGGCCGCAGCCTGCACCACCAGCCCCGCAACATCCTTCCCCGGCCGCCACCCCGGCTGCGGCGCCTCCAGCTGAAACGTCTCCCCCCGGTTCACCGAGAACGCCTCCACCTTCACCAGCACCTCCCCCGGCCCCGGCTGCGGCTGCGCCACCTCCGCGAACCGCACCAGCTCCCCCGGCTCCCCCGTCGCCACCAGCGCCTTCATCCCCGCACTCCCATCCACTCGGCAGACCCCCACCCCACCCCGCCCACCCCCACCCGGTCCAACAACCCCCCACCCCCACCCACAACCACCAGTTGTCACCCCACGGGCACCGCCCGCTGCCCATGGGGCGCGGACGAAGAGGGCCGCTGCAAGGGGACGATGGAGGTGAGCCGTCACCGGCGCGCGGGGTGTTGCCCCATGGGCGCGCGGGCAACGCCCCGCGCGCCCACCACCCCCCTCCCCCCTCACCCGCCCAAGGCGAGAGGGACGCGCTGCGGGAGGGGGCGGTGGAGGGGGTGGGTGCGGAAGGGGGCGTGACGGGTGATTTTCAGACCGCCAACGGCGCCCAGCCCCCCCACCATGAGGGTCGGCGGTCTGAAAATCATCCAGCCCCCGGAGCGCCCACCCCCGGAACCGCCCCCGGACCCACCCACCCTCCCGAGAGCCCACCCCCGAACCAAAGCCCCGCGCAGCGGCCCCCGCTAGGGTGCCGAGGTGGATCTGGATCTGGCACAGGTAAGAGCCTTCACCGCAACCGCCGAAGAACTCCACTTCGGCCGCGCCGCCGCCCGCCTGGGCATCACCCAGCAGGGCCTGTCGAAGCGAGTGGCCCGCCTGGAGGCCGCCCTCGGCGTGCGCCTGCTGGAGCGGGACGCCCGTGGCGCGGCCCTGACCGCCGCCGGTTCACGGTTCCTGGAGCCGGCCCGGCGGCTGCTGTCGCAGGGCGAGCGCGCGGTGGCGACGGTGCGCGGCGCCGGGGCCGGACGGCCACTGCGGATCGACGTGTGGGGCCACCTCTACGCACCGATGCGCACGCTCGCCCAGGCGGTGGACGCGGCGCCGGGGCTGGAGGTGGAGCCGGTGCCGGGCCGGGACCTGCCCTCGGTGGCGGCGGCGTTGCTGCGCGGCGAGTCGGATGCCGGGTTCGGCCGGGTGCACGCCCTGCCGGACGGCGCCGACGCCGGGTTGACGCACCGCCTGGTCCGACTCGAGCCGGTGGACGCGCTGTTGAGCGTCGACCATCCGCTGGCGGGCCGCGACACCCTGGCCCCGACGGACCTGCGCGGCAGCGTGCTGCGCTACCCGGCCGCCGTGGACCGCCTGGACTTCCTGACCCGCTTCGCCACCCGGTTCGGCATCGACGGCCGGGTCGGTTCGACCAACCTCGGCCTGGAGCACTTCCTGGACCAGGTAGGCGCCGATCCGACCTGCTTCTCGCTGGTGCCGGCCGACGGCCCGCTGCCCGACCGCCCGGGCGTGCGGACCGTTCCGCTGGCCGACCCGACCCCGCTGTACGCCTGGTCGCTGCTCTGGCGCTCCGACCGCGAGGCCGACCGGGACCCCGACCGGGACGGCCAACTGGACTTCCTACTACGGGCGTTCACCGCGGAGGCGGCCCGCAGCCGGTGGCTGGAGTACGACCCGGCCCGGGACTGGCTCCCGGACGCCGACGAGGCCGCGCTCCAGCCATGAGTGCTCCGGTCCGGTGCCAGGGTGCCGGGGCGCCGGTGTGCCGAGGCGCGGGTTCACCACCAGGTGGTCTGGGTCCGCAGCACCGACCCGTCCGCGGCGTAGGAGACGACGGTGTTGTCGGCGGAGCCCGGTCTGCGGACGACGGCGTACCAGCGGACCGTGGAGTCCCCGACCGCGACCGGCACAGCCTCGACCGAGCCGCCGGTCTTCCAGCCGACCACGACCCTGGCGACCTCGGGCCGGACCGGGACGACCACCATGTCCGGGCTGCCGGCCGTCCCGACCACGCGGTTGAGCATCACGCCGCCGATGACGGCGTCGGTGCCGGTCGGTTCCACCCCGCCCGGGGCGGGGACCGGATCCACGTAGTCGCCCGGCTGCCGCTTGCCGTCCACGACCAGGTAGACGTCGGCCCGGTCCGTGGCCGGGTCCCAGGCCGGGCCGACGTCCTGCCGGGGGGGCGGCGGGAGGCGCGGGTCGGCGGCGAGCCGCTCCTCCCCGATCAGCCGGCTCTGCCGGAGGCTGTCCTCCGCGGTGGGGGCGGCCGGCCACAGGGCGACCCAGGCCTCCAGGGCGTGGCCCTTCGCCGTGCCCTCGCCGACCTTGACCCGGACCGGCGTGAACGGGTCCCGGACGGCCCGGGACGGACCGGCCGAGGCCACCGGTGAGACCGAAGCCGTCGGGGTGGCCGTCGGGGTGACCACCGACGACCCCGGCGACCCCGACCCCGACGGCCCCGCACCCGACACCCCCGGAGCCCCCGGACCGACCGCCCCCGGAACACCCGCCCCCGCAGCCCCCGGGGAGACCGCCGCCGGCGGTACCGCCGCCACCGAGGCGCCACCGGCACCCCGCCCGTACCCGCCGAACACCGTGCCCGGACCGCCGAGCAGCGTCCCCGCCCCGCCGACCGCCACGACCAGCCCGGCGACCGCCGCCCCGGTCAGCAGCCGGCGCCGCCTCAGCCGCCGCTGCCCGCCGGCCAGCAGCCGGTCGTACGGCACCGGACCGGCCTCGACGCTCTCGGCCAGTTCGCCCAGCTCCCACGAGACCGCGGCCTCGGCCGCCTCCACGTCCTCGTTCCCGGGCATGGACTCCGTGCTCATCTGCTGCTACCTCCGATGCTGGTCAGTCCGTTGAGTGAGGAGGACTCCCGCAGTTTGGCCAGCCCCCGGGCGGCCTGGCTCTTCACCGTGCCGACCGAGCAGTTCATCGCGGCCGCGGTCTGGGACTCGCTGAGGTCCTCCCAGTACCGCAGCACCACGGCCTCCCGCTGGCGCGGCGGCAGGGCGGCGAGGGCGGTGAGCAGCACGGCCCGGTCGTCCGGGTCGGGGCCGGCCGGGGCGGGCCGGTCGGGGAAGGCCTCGACCAGGTACTCGGCCGGTCTGCGCCGGAATCGCCGGGCGTGCTCGTTGATCAGGATGCGGCGCACGTAGGCGTTCGGGTCGTCGGCCGCCCGGACCTTGTTCCAGTGCACGTAGGCCCGTTCCAGCGCCTGCTGGACCAGGTCCTCGGCGCCGTGCCGGTCCCCCGCCAGCAGGTAGGCCGTCCGCAGCAGCCGTGACCACGCACTGCCGGTGAACGCCCGGAACTCCTCGTCCCGTGCGGTCTCGTGGGCTCCCATGAGCACCTCCTCCCCCTCCAGAGTCCGGAACGGCCCTGGATCGTTGCCCGGCTCACCCCACGCATTCCGCACAGCCCTCGCGATGCCCGGCTCACCCCACCCGTTCCGCGCGGCCCGCGCGACCGGGGCGCCCGGCGTTCGCGATTCCCCACCGGCGGCTGTGACACTGGAGGGGCTCGAAAACCGAGGTGCGCTCCGCCGTGCCTCCTTGCGAACCTAGAGGGATGCCCGCAGTGAGTTCTCCCGCAGTCCAGTCCGCCTCCGTCCCCGCCGAGGGTCCCGGAATCGGTGAGCTGGCCGCCCGCCTGCCCGAGCTGACCCTGCGCGACGAGGTGCGGATCGGGCGCCGGCTGGAGGGGGCCCGCCGGGTCCGCAAGCCGGAGGCCCGTCAGCAGATCGCCGCCGAGATCGCCGCCGAGATCGACCGCGCCGAGCTGCTGGTCGAGCAGCGCCGGGCCGCCGTGCCGAAGATCACCTATCCCGCCGAGCTCCCGGTCAGCCAGAAGAAGGACGACATCCTGGCGGCGATCCGGGACCACCAGGTGGTGATCGTCGCCGGTGAGACCGGCTCCGGCAAGACCACCCAGATCCCGAAGATCTGCCTGGAGCTGGGCCGCGGCGTCCGCGGTCTGGTCGGCCACACCCAGCCGCGCCGGATCGCCGCCCGCACGGTGGCGGAGCGCGTCGCGGAGGAGCTGGACACCCCGCTCGGCGAGGCCGTCGGCTGGAAGGTCCGGTTCACCGACCAGGTCGGCCGGGACACCCTGGTCAAGCTGATGACGGACGGCATCCTGCTGGCGGAGATCCAGACCGACCGGGACCTGCGCCAGTACGACACCCTGATCATCGACGAGGCGCACGAACGCAGCCTCAACATCGACTTCCTGCTCGGCTACCTCAAGCAGCTGCTCCCCCGCCGCCCCGACCTCAAGGTCGTGATCACCTCCGCGACCATCGACCCGGAGCGCTTCGCCCGGCACTTCGGCGACGCCCCGGTGATCGAGGTCTCCGGCCGCACCTACCCGGTCGAGGTCCGCTACCGTCCGATCGTCGACGACGCCGACGACGAGGCCGACGAGGCGGACCGCGACCGCGACCAGATCCAGGCGATCTGCGAGGCCGCCCAGGAGCTGCAGGACGAGGGCCCGGGCGACATCCTGGTCTTCCTCTCCGGCGAGCGCGAGATCCGCGACACCGCCGACGCCCTCACCAAGCTGAAACTGCGCAACACCGAGGTTCTCCCGCTGTACGCCCGGCTCAGTTCGGCCGAGCAGCACCGGGTGTTCCAGCGCTCCAACAGCCGCCGGATCGTGCTGGCCACCAACGTGGCCGAGACCTCGCTGACCGTCCCCGGCATCAAGTACGTGATCGACCCGGGCACCGCCCGGATCTCCCGCTACAGCCACCGCACCAAGGTGCAGCGGCTGCCGATCGAGGCGATCAGCCAGGCCAGCGCCAACCAGCGCAAGGGCCGCTGCGGCCGCACCTCGGACGGCATCTGCATCCGGCTCTACTCGGAGGAGGACTTCCTCTCCCGCCCGGAGTTCACCGACGCCGAGATCCTGCGCACCAACCTGGCCTCGGTGATCCTGCAGATGACCGCGGCCGGCCTGGGCGACATCTCCGCCTTCCCGTTCCTGGACCCGCCGGACTCGCGCAACATCAAGGACGGCGTCCACCTGCTGCACGAACTGGGCGCGCTGGACCCGGAGGAGAAGGACCCGCGCAAGCGGCTGACCGCGCTCGGCCGCAAGCTGGCCCAGCTCCCGGTGGACCCGCGGATGGCCCGGATGGTGCTGGAGGCGGACCGGAACGGCTGTGTCCGGGACGTCATGGTGATCGCCGCCGCGCTGTCCATCCAGGACCCGCGCGAGCGCCCGGCCGAGAAGCGCCAGGCCGCCGACGAGCGGCACCGCCGGTTCAACTCGGAGACCTCCGACTTCCTGTCCTACCTGGCGATGTGGCGCTACGTCCGGGAGCAGCAGAAGGAGCTGTCCTCCTCGGCCTTCCGCCGGATGTGCAAGTCCGAGTTCCTCAACTACCTGCGGATACGGGAGTGGCAGGACGTCTACACCCAGCTGCGCACCGTCGCCAAGCAGTTGGGCGTGACGATCGAGGAGCCCCATCCCGACGCCGAGCCGGACGCGGACCGGATCCACCAGTCGCTGCTGGCCGGACTGCTCTCCCACATCGGCCTGTTCGACGTGGAGAAGCGCGAGTACGCCGGCGCCCGCGGCGCCCGTTTCGCGGTCTTCCCGGGCTCCGGCCTGTTCAAGAAGCCGCCGCGCTGGCTGATGTCGGCCGAGCTGGTGGAGACCTCCCGGCTGTGGGCCCGGATCAACGCGAAGATCGAGCCCGAGTGGGTCGAGCCGCTGGCCGAGCACCTGACCAAGCGCAGCTACAGCGAGCCGCACTGGGAGAAGAAGTCCGGCGCCGTGCTGGCCTACGAGAAGGTGACCCTCTACGGGGTGCCGATCGTCGCCCAGCGCAAGATCAACTACGGCCGGATCGACCCGGAGCTCTGTCGCGAGCTGTTCATCCGCAACGCGCTGGTCGAGGGCGACTGGGAGACCCACCACAAGTTCTTCGCCGAGAACCGCAAGCTGCTCGGCGAGGTCGAGGAGCTGGAGAACCGGGCCCGCCGCCGGGACATCCTGGTGGACGACCAGACCCTGTTCGACTTCTACGACGCCCGGCTGCCCGAGGAGGTCGTCTCCACCCGGCACTTCGACTCCTGGTGGAAGAAGGCCCGGCACGAGCAGCCGGACCTGCTGAACTTCGAGAAGTCGATGCTGATCAACGACGCCGCGGACGGCGTCACCGAGGCCGACTACCCGGACCACTGGCAGCAGGGCAAGCTGCGCTTCAAGCTGACCTACCAGTTCGAGCCGGGCAGCGACGCGGACGGCGTCACCGTCCACATCCCGCTGCCGGTGCTCAACCAGGTCACCGCGGAGGGCTTCGACTGGCAGATCCCCGGTCTGCGGGAGGAGCTGGTCACCGCGTACATCAAGTCGCTGCCGAAGGCGATCCGGCGCAACTTCGTGCCGGCCCCGGACTTCGCCCGGGCGGCGCTGCGCGCGGTGAAGGACCGCCAGGAGCCGCTGCTGCCGTCCCTGGAGCACGCCCTCAAGCGCCTGACGGCCGTCACGGTGCCCCCGGAGGCCTGGGACGACGAGCGGGTCCCGGACCACCTCAAGGTGACCTTCCGGGTGGTGGACGGGAAGCGCCGGCTCGCCGAGTCCAAGGACCTGGAGGAGCTGCGGATCGGGCTCAAGCCCAAGTTGAAGGAGACGCTCTCCTCGGCGGCCTCCGGCCGGGGCATCGAGCAGAGCGGGCTGACCGCCTGGCCGGCCGGGCTGCCGGTGCTCCAGCGCACCTTCGAGCAGCGCTCCCGCGGCCACTCGCTGCGCGCCTACCCGGCACTGGTGGACGAGGGCGACACGGTCGGCGTGAAGCTGTTCGACACCCCGCAGGCGCAGGCGCAGGCGATGTGGGAGGGCACCCGCCGGCTGCTGATGCTGACCACCACCTCCCCGGCCAAGTCGATCCAGGGCCGGCTGGGCAACCAGGCGAAGCTGGCGCTCTCGCACAGCCCGCACGGCTCGATCGCGGCCCTGTTCGAGGACGTCGTCGCCGCCGCGACGGACCGGCTGATGACGCTGGCCGGCGGCCCGGCCTGGGACGAGGCGGCCTTCGGCAAGCTGCACGACAAGGTGCGGGCGGACCTGTACGACCTCTCCGCGGACACCACGCTCAAGACGGCGACCGCGCTGATCGCCTTCCACAAGGCCTCGACCCGGTTGAAGTCGGTGAGCAGCCCGGTGCTGCTGAACGCGGTGAACGACGTCCGGCTGCACCTGGCCTCGCTGGTGCACCCGGGCTTCGTGACGGCCACCGGCTGGCAGCGGCTGCCCGACCTCAAGCGCTACCTGCTGGCGGTGGACCGCCGGCTGGAGGCACTGCCCAACCACCCGCAGCGGGACGCCCAGCAGCTGCTGAAGGTCCAGCAGGTGCAGCAGGCGTACGGGGAGCTGCTGGCCGCCGTACCGGCCGGGCAGCAGCCCTCCGAGGAGGTGCGGGCGATCCGCTGGATGATCGAGGAGCTGCGGGTCAGCTTCTTCGCCCAGGGGCTGGGCACGCCGAGCCCGGTCTCGGAGAAGCGGATCACCAAGGCGATGGAGGCGGCCCGGGCCACGCTGTGACCCGGGCGGCACCGCTGAGCTGCGGGTGCGCGCCGGGGCCCTCAGGAGCCAGTTCGACCTGGGGGCCCACCATGGGCTACAGTCTGTCTTGTTCGCAGCGCGGCAAGCGAGTGAACGAGATCAGAACACTCTGGTCCCGTGGAGCAGTTGGTTAGCTCGCCACCCTGTCAAGGTGGAGGTCGCGGGTTCAAGTCCCGTCGGGATCGCCGCAGTGCGAGAGGCCCGGAACCGTCAAGGTTCCGGGCCTCTCGCGTTTGGCCGTAAGGCCCCTACTCCGAACTAGGTCTAGACCACAAGAGGTCGGGCGCGTGACGGTCGTCACTCACACCCCCCGGAAACCGTCCCCGAAACGACCCGTTCCGGACTCCACTAATTTAATATGTAAAATTGCACTGTTATTCACTGTAAATCCCCCCCGCATCATGCGCACCGAATCGTTATCCGGAGTTCAGCATTCCGACCACCGGGGGGCCGTCGCCGGGTACGACAAAGGGGCCGCTTACCGGACCCGGCGGAGTCCGGTAAGCGGCCCCTTCGAAAGAGCCTTTGGCCTATCAGGCCTCAGTGCGCTGAGCGGGAATCCCCGCCAGCAGAGCGCGCACCTCCGCCTCACGGTAGCGGCGGTGACCACCGAGCGTGCGGATCGACGTGAGCTTGCCGGCCTTGGCCCAGCGGGTGACCGTCTTCGGGTCCACGCGGAACATGGTGGCAACCTCTGCCGGCGTCAGCAGCGGCTCAGCATCAGGGGTACGAGCGGTCATGAGCGGCCTCCTCGGGAGAACCGAACCAGGGCGGTTCTATCCTTCAAATTCTGCACCTTGGCCCGCGATGCCCGAAATGGCATAGACGGGCCGAGTCGGTTATAGGACGAACGGCTTGTCCTGGTGTCTACAACTACACCATCCGTCCAGCCCTATCGACCAAACCGCCAAAATTGACCCCTCACGGGTTCAAGGCCGACGGATGGCGATGGACCACCCCATAACGGACAGTCACACGGCTGTGACGTCCGGTTACGAGGGGACCAGACCCTCCGTTTCCCCGCAAAGCACGCATCGACTCCAGAACCACCCAAAAGTGGGCACGCTCACGTGAAGTTGGGCTGGTTGTCCCATTTTTGCACATAGGGGTAAGTTCGCGTCAACGGTGAGTAGTGTCACGTTCGACAGCTATTGACCCGAACCGGGACCTTGGTCCGCGCCGTTGTGGACCAAAGACCCCTCACAGTCATACACGGGCGGTCGGACCTCAGTTCGCGTGCCGCAGCGCCAGCACCCGCTGCCACCGCCCCGTCAGCTCCCCGTACGCCCGCAGCGCCTCGGCGGTGTCCCCCGCCCGCAGCGCGCGCAGCCCGTCCTCCAGCTCCCCCGCCGAACGGTCCGCCAACAACCGCTCCGGCCCCAGCAGATGCACCAGCCCCCCGTAGTCCAGTTCCACCAGCGAGCGCGGGTGGAACTCCTCCAGCCACCGCCCGACCCGCTCCGCCCCGCGCACCAGCTCCCCGGCCGGCACCGCCTCGCGCAGCGCCCGGTAGGCCCGCGCCACCCGGCGCCGCGCCTGGGCCATCGGCACCAGGTAGAACAGCGCCGCCGGCCTCCCCCGCTCCCCCTCCTCCGTGCCCGCTCCCCCCGGAACGAAGCACCGGTCCTCGTCCCCGAACGGCAGGAACCAGCGCACCGGGACCTCCCACCGGCTGGTGAGGATCCACGGCCGGGCGTCCGGGTGCCCGGCCAGCCAGCGCTCCCGGTCCGCCTCGGCGGCCGCCCGGGTCACCGGCGGCACCGCGGTGTCCACCAGCGCCACCGGGGCCCCCGCCCGCAGCTCCTCCAGGGCCTGCCAACTGCGCAGCCTGGTCGCCCACGGGCACACGTACAGTACGCCGTCCACCGTCCTCAGGTACGCCCGGCCGCTCTCCTGCTCCGGCAGCGCCCTGGGCGTGCGGGCGGCCAGCTCCACCAGGGCGGCCCGCTGCTCCTCCAGCACCGCCGCCGCGACCGACTGCTCCGCCGCCGCGGCGTCCGGCCCGTGCTCCGCGGCGTAGGCCTGCCAGTGCGCCCGCTCGGGCTCCGGATAGGCCGCCAGCGGCTCGTAGACCCGCAGGTGGGCCGCGTAGGGCGGCAGTACGGAGGTGCGTACGACGGTCACGTCCTGCATGGTCGCACGCGCCGCCCGGCCCGGGGAGGGCGCGACCCCGAACCGTTCGCGCCCGCACCGCGGCACCCCTTCTGTCTCACTCCTCGGACAATGGGCACAAGCTCGGACAAGAGGGCTGATCGGGCCCGCGCGCGCGACTACGCTTTCGCCCCAGACGCCCGCACCACAGCAGCGGGCCCTCGATACTGGAGTCACCACAGTGACCGACGTACAGACCCCGGCCACGCACCCCGCACCCGGTGTGCTCAGCAGGATCTTCCGGACCGAGCAGGACGGCGCCCCCGGCGACGGCCACGAGCAGGTCGTCCTCTGCCACGACCGCAGCTCCGGCCTCAAGGCGATCATCGCCATCCACTCCACCGCGCTCGGCCCCGCCCTCGGCGGCACCCGCTTCTTCCCGTACGCCTCCGAGGAGGCGGCCCTGGAGGACGCGCTGAACCTGTCCCGCGGCATGTCCTACAAGAACGCGCTGGCCGGGCTCGACCTCGGCGGCGGCAAGGCCGTCATCATCGGCGACCCGAACAAGGACAAGAACGAGGCGATGCTCCGGGCCTACGGCCGCTTCGTCGAGTCCCTGCGCGGCCGCTACATCACCGCCTGCGACGTGGGCACCTACGTCCAGGACATGGACGTCATCGCGCGCGAGACCGAGTTCGTGACCGGCCGCTCGCCCGAGCACGGCGGCGCCGGCGACTCCTCCATCCTGACCGCCTTCGGCGTCTTCCAGGGCATGCGCGCCAGCGCCCAGGCCCGCTGGGGCCAGCCGACCCTGCGCGGCAAGCGGGTCGGTGTCGCGGGCGTCGGCAAGGTCGGCCACTACCTGGTCGGCCACCTGGTCGCGGACGGCGCCACCGTCGTCGTCACCGACCCCTTCGAGGCGGCCGTCAACCGGGTGCGCGCCGCCCACCCGGAGGTGGAGGTGGTCGCCGACACCACCGCCCTGCTCCAGGCCAAGCTGGACGTCTACGCCCCGTGCGCCCTCGGCGGTGCGCTGACCGACGCCTCGGTCGCCGCGCTCGGCGAGTTCGGCACCTCGATCGTCTGCGGCGCGGCCAACAACCAGCTGTCCCACCCGGGCGTCGAGAAGGACCTGGCCGACCGCGGCATCCTCTACGCCCCCGACTACCTGGTGAACTCCGGCGGCGTGATCCAGGTCGCCGACGAGATCGACGGCTTCAACTTCGAGCGGGCCAAGAACAAGGCCACCAAGATCTTCGACACCACCCTGGAGATCTTCACCCGGGCCGCCTCCGACGGCATCCCGCCGGCCGTCGCCGCGGACCGCCTGGCCGAGAAGCGGATGCGCGAGATCAGCGCACTGCGCACGGTCCTGCTGCCTGCCTCGCGCCGCAGCTGATCCGGCGGCCTGATCCGGCAGCCTGATCCGCCGTCCTGATCCGGCTCCGCCCGGACCCCCTCCGGGCGCCGGACGCGCGGGGGGCCGACACCTTCGGCCCCCCGCGCATCACGATGTGGAACCGGATTCTCACTTCTCCGCCCGAACGGGTGATCCGAGGTCCCCCTAGGGGGGATAATCGGTCCTGGAACGACGGACCTCGAACACCTCCGGACAGCGCGCAAAACGCCGCAAAACCTCCCCTGACCTGGGAAGACCCGGTCGCGGGTGCAGCCGGTACGCGCCACGTCACAACCACGACGTACCGTCCAGCGGCGGAAACAGGTACCGTTAATGCTCCAAGGGACGGTCCTCCCATTCGGGCAGGCCGGTCCTGATCATGAACACGTGTCAGACTCGGGGCCGTGAGCCCCATCGTTGAGGGGGTCGACCCATGGGGCGCGGCCGGGCCAAGGCCAAGCAGACGAAGGTCGCCCGCGAGCTGAAGTACAACAGCGGCGGGTTCGACGCTAATCGTCTGTCCAACGAGCTGGGCGTATCGCCGTCCACCGCTTCGATCGAGCCGGAGCCGATCGAGGAGGAGGAGGACGACGACCCGTACGCGGAGTACGCCGCCCGCTACGCCGACCTCGACGACGACGGCGACACCGAGCCGGGCACCGGGCCGTCGCAGGCCTCTCGCCGCTCGTAACCGCAGCTTCGCCTGACCGGTCCTGACGCCCCTGGGCGCCGGACCGGTCTTCGGCGTTCTGTGTATTCGCCCGGCTCGCCTCCGGGGCGCTCTGACCCGGTGCCGACGGTCGGCGCTCCGGCGCGCTACTCGCCCGCTCGCCTCCGGGGCGCTCTGACCCGGTGCCGACGGTCGGCGCTCCCTCGCTCCTTCGTCGCTCCCTCGCTTCTCCCTTTCGGCACCGGCGCGCCCCTTCGGCTCGGGGCGGGTTTGGCTCAGCGGGGCGGGTTTGGCTCAGCGTGGGCAGGAGGCCGCCGGGACGTGGAGAGGGCCCCTCCGGTGCAC
Organism: Kitasatospora sp. NPDC029367; assembly: GCF_055569135.1. Taxonomy (NCBI): domain Bacteria; kingdom Bacillati; phylum Actinomycetota; class Actinomycetes; order Kitasatosporales; family Streptomycetaceae; genus Kitasatospora; species Kitasatospora sp. NPDC029367. The sequence continues at coordinate 5,377 of NZ_JBVHYH010000082.1, read as the reverse complement.
CGGAGGGGCCCTCTTCGCGTCCGACCGGGGTCAGCCCGTCGTGAAGCCCTCGTAGGCGTTGTACAGGGCCGCGCCGGCCCCGTGCTCGTCGGTGCGCTCGACCACGTCACCGAGCAGCCAGGCCTCGACGCCGCGGTCCTCCAGGATCGACAGCACCACGTCCACCGAGTGCGGCGGGACGACGGCGACCATGCCGACGCCCATGTTGAGCGTCTTCTCGATCTCCAGGGTGGCCACCTTGCCGACCTCGGCGACGGTCCGGAAGACCGGCAGCGGGGTCCAGGTGCCGCGGTCCAGGCGGGCGTGCAGGCCGTCCGGGATCACCCGGGCCAGGTTGGCCGCCAGGCCGCCGCCGGTGACGTGCGAGAAGGCGTGCACCTCGGTGGCGCGGGTGAGCGCCAGGCAGTCCAGCGAGTAGATCCGGGTCGGCTCCAGCAGCTCCTCGCCGAGGGTGCGGCCGAACTCCTCGACCTTGCGGTCCAGCTTCCAGCCGGCCTCGTTCAGCAGCACGTGGCGGACCAGCGAGTAGCCGTTGGAGTGCAGGCCGGAGGCGGCCATCGCGATCACCACGTCGCCGGCCCGGACCCGCTCCGGGCCCAGCAGCGCGTCGGCCTCGACCACGCCGGTGCCGGCGCCCGCGACGTCGTACTCGTCCGGGCCGAGCAGGCCCGGGTGCTCGGCGGTCTCGCCGCCCACCAGGGCGCAGCCGGCCAGCGCGCAGCCCTCGGCGATGCCCTTGACGATCGAGGCGACCCGCTCCGGGACGACCTTGCCGACGCAGATGTAGTCGGTCATGAACAGCGGCTCGGCGCCGCACACCACGATGTCGTCCACCACCATGCCGACCAGGTCGTGGCCGATGGTGTCGTGCTTGTCCATGGCGGCCGCGATGGCGACCTTGGTCCCCACGCCGTCGGTGGCCGAGGCCAGCAGCGGCCGCTCGTAGTCCTTGAAGGCGGACACGTCGAAGAGCCCGGCGAAGCCGCCGAGACCGCCGACCACCTCGGGGCGGTTGGCCTTCTTCACCCACTGCTTCATGAGCTCGACGGCGCGGTCGCCCGCCTCGATGTCGACACCGGCGGCGGCGTAGGTGGCGCCGTTCTGGTTGGAGCTGGTCACTGCGGCCCTCTCGGGTCAGGTGGGGGTGGTTCGGAGACAGCGGTGGGGCCCCGGTTCGCGGGACCCCACCGTGGGTCGTTACGGGCGGCGCAGCGCGTCGGCCGCGCCCGCCCCGCCGAGCAGCGACTGGACGCCGTCCAGGTCGCTGCCGCTGGTCGGCTTGCCGCGGACGGCCGGCTGCTGCTGGCCGCCCTTGATCTCGGCCTCCAGCAGGAGCTTGCCGAGCAGCGCCGGGTCGGGCAGCTCCATCGGGTACTCGCCGTCGAAGCAGGCCCGGCAGAGCTTGTCCTTGGGCTGCTTGGTGGCCTCGATCATGCCGTCGATCGAGATGTACGCGAGCGAGTCGGCGCCGAGCGTGCGGCCGATCTCCTCGATGGTCATGCCGTTGGCGATCAGCTCCGCGCGGGTGGCGAAGTCGATGCCGAAGAAGCAGGGCCACTTCACCGGCGGCGAGGAGATCCGGATGTGCACCTCGGCGGCGCCCGCCTCGCGCAGCATCTTCACCAGCGCGCGCTGGGTGTTGCCGCGGACGATCGAGTCGTCCACGACCACCAGGCGCTTGCCGGCGATGACCTCGCGCAGCGGGTTCAGCTTGAGCCGGATGCCGAGCTGGCGGATCGTCTGGCTGGGCTGGATGAAGGTGCGGCCCACATAGGCGTTCTTCACCAGGCCGGAGCCGTACGGGATGCCGCTGGCCTCGGCGTAGCCGATCGCGGCGGGGGTGCCGGACTCGGGCGTGGCTATCACCAGGTCGGCCTCGACCGGGGCCTCCTTCGCCAGCCGACGGCCCATCTCCACCCGGGAGAGGTGCACGTTGCGGCCGGCGATGGAGGTGTCGGGGCGGGCCAGGTAGACGTACTCGAAGACGCAGCCCTTGGGCTTGGCCTCGGCGAAGCGCGAGGTGCGCATGCCGTTCTCGTCGATGGCGATGAGCTCGCCGGGCTCGACCTCACGGATGAAGGAGGCGCCGCAGATGTCCAGCGCCGCCGTCTCGGAGGCGACCACCCAGCCGCGCTCCAGCCGGCCGAGCACCAGCGGGCGGATGCCCTGCGGGTCGCGGGCGGCGTAGAGGGTGTGCTCGTCCATGAAGACGAGCGAGAAGGCGCCCTTGACCTTCGGCAGCACGACCTTGGCCGTCTCCTCGATGGAGAGGTCCGGGTGGCCGGCCAGCAGGGCGGTCACCAGGTCGGTGTCGTTGGTCGCGGCGGTCCGGCCGGAGCGCGAGATGTGCTCCTCGCCGGGCAGTTCGGCGACCATCGCCGCCAGTTCGGCGGTGTTCACCAGGTTTCCGTTGTGCCCGAGGGCCAGCGAACCGTGGACGGTCGCGCGGAAGGTCGGCTGGGCGTTCTCCCAGACCGAGGACCCGGTGGTCGAGTAGCGGGCGTGTCCGACGGCGATATGCCCGTGCAACGACCCCAGCGAGGCCTCGTCGAAGACTTGGGAGACGAGTCCCATGTCCTTGAAGACGAGAATCTGGGAGCCGTTGCTCACTGCGATGCCCGCGGATTCCTGACCGCGGTGCTGCAGGGCGTAAAGGCCGAAGAACGTGAGCTTGGCGACCTCCTCGCCGGGAGCCCAGACACCGAAGACGCCACAAGCGTCCTGGGGGCCTTTCTCGCCGGGAAGAAGATCGTGGTTGAGTCTTCCGTCACCACGTGGCACGCCTTCGAGTCTAGGGCAGTTGACCAGGGCTTCCGGTACCCGGGACGTCCGCTCCGGGCGGCGATCGCGGAGTAACGCGCGTAGACAAAACCCCTTACGGAGCCGGGAATTCGGGTGGGGGAATTCCGGCGAGCGGCGGTTGGCCTTGCGGTTCGCGCCTGTTGGGGCTTTCCGTGTGCGCAGCGTCGGCCGCCGGGCGGCTCCGAACGTGAGCCTGCTCACCCGGGGTTCACCCGGAGGTCACGCGGCGGGCAGCAACAGGCCCCAGGCGCCCGGGTACACCGTCCAGGTCCGGGCCCGGACCGGGCCGACCGGATGGCCGTCCGCCTCGTAGCCGAAGCCGCGCCCGACCACCGAGACGCTGGCCGCCCGCACCCGCACCAGCGCGCCGGGCGCGCGGACCACCACCTCCAGCACGCCGACGCCGTCCGCGCCGGTGAGGGTCAGCTCCACCAGCCGGACCGGGCGGTGCACGTCGGCCAGCAGCCGGCCGTCCGCCTCCACCCGGACCCGGGGGCTGTGGTCGACCGCGTCGGAGGTGAGTGCGTTCGCCTGCTCGGCCGCAGCCAGTTTCGCCCATAGCGAACGCCAACCACCCGGACGGCCCCCGGAGCGGCGCGCACCGCCCCCGGTGATCCGCACCCCGCCGAGCGCCACCCCGCCGCCGTCGTCCACCAGCAGGTCGAAGGTGCGCGGCGACCCCGACAGCACCGCCCGCGCGGCCCGCACCGGCTCCTCCGGCACGCCCAGCGCTCGGGCCGCCGCCAGCTCCTCCGTCCGGCCCACCGGAACCATGCCCACCGGATCCGCGCCCAGCTCACGCTGGCGGTGCAGGGCCTGGAGCACCCGTTGCAGGGCGAGGTCGGAACCGATCACCACCGGTCGCCGCCGACCCCGGTGCGAAAGCATCCGGTCGAGCTCGGTCGGGTTGTCCGGATAGGCCACCTTGACGTCCGCACCCCCGCAGAGCACGTCCTTCGCGATCCGCACCGACTCCCCGTCGGTCTGCCGGGCCACCGGGTCGAGCAGCAGCAGAAGGGGCTCGGGACCGCCGGTTCCAGGCGTGGACAGGGACGACACGACCGGTCCTTCCTCAGGTAATCTCTCGGTGCAAGAGCCCCTTGCGCCATTGCGCCAGGGGCTTCGTCTATCTCGGGGCAGACTGCGGCCTACGCAGGATGCCCCAACCGGAAGGGGTGTACGCCTGTGCCGGCACTCGTGCTCGTTGGCGCTCAGTGGGGGGACGAGGGCAAGGGGAAGGCCACCGACCTCCTCGGCGGCTCCGTCGACTACGTCGTCCGCTACCAGGGCGGCAACAACGCCGGTCACACGGTGGTCATCGGCGACCAGAAGTACGCCCTGCACCTGCTCCCCTCCGGCATCCTCAGCCCGAACGTGACCCCGGTCATCGGCAACGGGGTCGTCATCGACCCGGGCGTGCTGCTCTCCGAGCTGGCCGGCCTGAACGAGCGCGGCATCGACACCTCCAAGCTGCTGATCTCGGGCAACGCCCACCTGATCACCCCGTACCACCGGACCATCGACAAGGTCGCCGAGCGCTTCCTCGGCAAGCGCCGGATCGGCACCACCGGCCGCGGCATCGGCCCGACCTACGCGGACAAGATCAACCGCGTCGGCATCCGCGTCCAGGACCTGTTCGACGAGTCGATCCTGCGCCAGAAGATCGAGGCGGCGCTGCACGACAAGAACCAGATCCTGGTCAAGCTCTACAACCGCCGCGCCATCCCGGCCGACCTGGTGGTCGAGGAGTACCTGGGCTACGCGGAGAAGATCCGGCCCTTCCTCGCCGACACCACTCTCGTGCTGGACGAGGCCCTCAAGGCCGACAAGGTCGTCCTGCTGGAGGGCGGCCAGGGCACCCTGCTCGACGTCGACCACGGCACGTACCCCTTCGTGACCTCGTCGAACCCGACCGCGGGCGGCGCCTGCACCGGCGCCGGCATCGGCCCCACCAAGATCGACCGGGTCATCGGCATCCTCAAGGCCTACACCACCCGCGTCGGCTCCGGCCCGTTCCCGACCGAGCTGCTCGACGAGGACGGCGAGGCGCTGCGCCGGATCGGCGGCGAGCGCGGTGTCACCACCGGCCGCGACCGCCGCTGCGGCTGGTTCGACGCCGTCATCGCGCGCTACGCGACCCGGGTCAACGGCCTCACCGACTTCTTCCTCACCAAGCTGGACGTGCTGACCGGCTGGGAGCAGATCCCGGTCTGCGTCGCGTACGAGATCGACGGTCGGCGGGTCGAGGAACTCCCCTACAACCAGTCGGACTTCCACCACGCCAAGCCGATCTACGAGACGCTGCCGGGCTGGACCGAGGACATCAGCAAGGCGAAGACCTTCGCCGAGCTGCCGAAGAACGCCCAGGCCTACGTGAAGGCGCTGGAGGAGATGTCCGGCGCGCCGATCTCCGCCATCGGCGTCGGCCCGGGCCGGGACGAGACGATCCAGATCAACTCGTTCATCTGAGCCTGCTGCTCCGGGAGGGGGGGGGGGGGGGGGGGGGGGGGGGGGGGGGGGGGGGGGGGTGGGGGGGGGGGGGGGGAAGGGGGGGGGGGGAGGGGGGGGCGACGGA
>NZ_JBVHYH010000081.1:18191-40967 GCF_055569135.1 Kitasatospora sp. NPDC029367 | reverse complement strand
AAGGCCTCGGTGAAGGAGGAGAAGCCGCTGCGCTCACCGTTGGGCTTGCACAGCCACGCCCCGGTGCACTCGTTGCGCACCCGGTAGCACCGGGCCTCGGTGTCCCAGCGGACACCGTAGCCGTGGAGACGGGGGGATTGGTCTTGGGCCATGGGAATGGAACTCTCTGCGATGGGAGTTTCACGTTCTGTTGCACATGGTGGCCCAGCGCCGCCTAGCATCGGAAGCGGCATGCGACTTGCCTGCGGGCATCTTGGAAGTTGAGGGACTGCCATGAACAAGAAGAAGATTGACCCGGAGTCCAGCCCCTGGGCCCCCTTCGGGATCCAGCTCCGCAACTTCCGCGAGGCCAGGGACATGGTGCTGGAGGATCTGGCCCCGCTCCTGGAGTGCTCCCCGTCGCACCTGTCCTACATCGAACTTGCGCACCGGCCCCCGAGTCGCAAGCTCGCGGAACTGGCGGACATCGCGCTCAACACCGGCGGCACCATGCTGCTGATGTGGTATCAGCTGAAAAATGCGGCGATCCTGGAGGGCTTCCCGGAATACGCGCGCTACGAGGCCCTTGCAGAAGAGATCAGGATCGTCGAGGTCAACGTCGTCAACGGGCTCCTGCAAACCCGGGCATACGCAACGGCCATCGAAATGGGCCATGCCCGGCAAACCGGCGGGTGTGAGAATCAGGCCGAGGAACGTATCGAGTTCAGGCTCAACCGTCAGAAGATCCTGGACCGGCCGAATCCACCTCTACTGCACGTGGTGCTGGACGAGAGCTGCCTGAGGCGGATCGTCGGCGGGCGGGACGTGATGGTTGAACAGCTGCTTCACCTTGAGGAGTTGTCGACTCGCCCCAATATCGTCATCCAGATCACGCCTTACTCCCTGGGCGAACACCGGGTGTTCACACACATGTCGGCCCTCCTTACCATGCCGAACCGCAAGCTTCTCGCTTACGGCGAGATTGAGCAGCGCGGCTACATCGATCGCGATACCAAGTCAACTGCCGCACTGGCCAAGAGCTACGATCGACTCGCGATCGAGGCCCTTGGTCAGGCCGAATCGCGAGCTTTCACCCGTGCGGCAAGGAGGGACTTGGAGTGGATGTCGACCTGACTGGCGCTTCCTGGCGGAAGAGTTCGTACAGCGGCGGGGGCGGCGGGCAGTGCATCGAGGTCGCCGACGGCATCGCCGACGCCATGCCGGTCCGCGACTCCAAGGACCCCTCCGGCCCCGCCCTGATCTTCGCCGCCACCGCCTGGCAGTCCTTCATCACCGCCGTCCGCACCGGCGAGTTCGACGCCCAGTAGGCCCGATCAGGAGAAAACCGCGATGGACACCACACAGATCACCACCTGGCGCAAGAGCTCGTACAGCGGCGCAAACGGCGGACAGTGCATCGAGGTCGCCGACGGCTTCGCCGACGCCATGCCCGTCCGCGACTCCAAGGACCCCTCCGGCCCCGCCCTCGTCTTCCCCGCTGACGCCTGGCAGTCCTTCATCACTGCCGTCCGCACCGGCGAGTTCGACGCCCAGTAGGCCCCGTTCGGGAGGAACCTGCGATGGACACCACGCACATCACCACCTGGCGCAAGAGCACGTACAGCGGCGGGCAGAACGGCTGCATCGAGGTCGCCGACGGCATCCCCGACGCCATGCCCGTCCGCGACTCCAAGGACCCCCACGGCCCCGCCCTCGTCTTCCCCGCCACCGCCTGGCAGTCCTTCATCACCGCGGTCCGCACCGGCGAGTTCGACGCCCGCTGACCGCAGCTCCGCCCCGGCGGAGGCACAGGAAGTCGGCCCCGCCGACTTCCTGCTCCCCCACCGTCCGCAGTCCGATCGTGACGGCCCGATCACTTGCCGCCCGTCGGCTCCTCCTCCTGACCCGTCAACCGCAGGACGGTTTGACCTCAAGGCCGCTTGAGGTTGAAGAATCCGGGACGTCGAAGTCGATGTCGTCCGAGCAGGAGAGTGATCAGCATGCGGACCGTGCAGGCAGTGCGTTTCGGGGGCCCGGAGGTTCTGGTTCCGAGCGAGGCGCCGGAGCCCGTCCCCGGGGCGGGGCAGGTGCTGGTCGACGTCGCCGTCGTGGGCATCACGTTCATCGAGACGCAGATCCGCCGGGGCGTCGACCAGTGGCACCCCAGGCCCGAACTGCCCTACATACCGGGCGGCATGGTGGCCGGCCGGGTGATCGCCGTCGGGGACGGCGTGGATCCGGGCTGGATCGGCCGCTCCGTGCTGGCCGACGCCGGATCGACGGGTGCCTTCGCCGAGCGGGCGGCGGCCGACGCGCAGAGCCTGATCCCGGTCCCCGACGGGCTGGGCCTGCGCGAGGCGGCGGCCCTGCACTCCGACGGCAGCACCGCGACGGGCCTGGTCGAGGGGGCCCGGATCGCCCCCGGACAGTGGGTGCTGGTCGAGGCGGCGGCCGGCGGACTCGGCAGCCTGCTGGTGCAGTTGGCGCGGTCCGCCGGGGCCAGGGTCATCGGGATCGCCCGCGGGGAACGCAAACTCGACCTGGTCCGCGACCTGGGCGCCGAGGCCGCCATCGACTACTCCGCCCCGGACTGGACCGAGCAGGTCCTGCGGGTGACCGGCGGCGCGGGCGTCGACATCGTCTTCGACGGCGTCGGCGGGGAGATCGGCCGCGCCGCCTTCGAGCTGACGGCCCGCCACGGCCGGTTCTCCGTGCACGGCGCCTCCAGCGGCCGGCTCACCGTGATCGAGCCCGAGGAGGCGCAGCGGCGCGGGGTGGAGGTGATCGGGGTGGAGCAGTTGTTCGGGTTCCGGGCGCGGATGCGTCCGTGGGCGGAGCAGGTGATGGCGCAGGCGGTCGCGGGCCGGGTGCGGCCGGTGGTCGGGCAGACGTTCCCGTTGGAGCGGGCGGCCGACGCGCATGCGGCGATCGAGGGGCGGAGTGCGCTGGGCAAGACGCTGCTCCTGGTCTGACCGCGGCCGAGGCAGGGTGGTGAATTCGGCTCTTGGCGTGTGTAGTTGACGGTCTGTCGCCCCTCGTACGGCCGGGGGGCGGCGGTTCCGCGTTCGTGCTGTCCGTGCCGGTCGCTTTCGGCCAATAGTGGTCAGCACCTGGTGCGGTGAGTGACCGTGCCGTTACGGTCGGCCACGAACCAGCCCCCCCCCGGACCGAGGCGGTACACCATGGCTGTGACCCCCCGTATCGACGTCTCCACCTCCCTGTCCACCACCAGCGGGACGGAGCTCACCCCGGAGGAACTCGCCGAAGTCGCGGCGACGATCGCCTCCGACATCTTCTTCGCCACCGACATCGGCCTGCCGGGCGTGCGCGTGCCCGACGCGACCTGGGAGCTGGCGGGCGGGCGGGCGAGCGGCACCGCGGCCGTCTACTACGGCAGCAGCCGCACCCACCTGGCGAAGCCGTTCCTGTTCGCCGACGGCTTCAACTACGGCCCCAGCGACCTGCCCGCCCTGTTCAACCACTTCAACGCCCCCTACGAGAGCGGGCGTCCCGGTTTCCTCGACCAGCTCCTGGCCCGCGGCCACGACGTCGTCCTGATCGGCTTCGACGAGCGCCACACCCACATCCAGCACAACGCCGAGGTCGTGATCCAGGCGATCCGGCGCGCCCTCGCCGAGCGCTTCGGCCAGGAGCCGCTGACCGTCGGCGGCGTCAGCATGGGCGGCATCATCACCCGCTACGCGCTCGCCAAGCTGGAGAGCGAGAACTTCGACCACGAGACCGCCACCTACCTGTCCTGGGACTCCCCCCACAACGGCGCCTGGATCCCGCTGATCCTCCAGCAGATGGCCTACTTCTTCGAGAAGCTCACACCCCCCGAGCCCGGACAGCCCTCCCAGGCCGACCTGATCCGCAGCCCCGCCGCCCAGCAGCTGCTCTGGGCCTGGGTGCCGGACGCCAAGTACTCGGGCGAGGTCGCCACCGCCAGCGACCTGCGCACCGACTTCGTACGCGAGCTCGCCGACCTCGGCAACTTCCCGCGCCGCCCGCGCCTGCTCGGCGTCGCCAACGGCCGCGGCGACGGCACCGGGCGCCCGCTGCCCGCCGGCGAGATCGCCTTCGACTGGCAGGCCCTGGTCGCCAGCGCCACCGCCCGCTTCCAGCCCGACCGCGGCGCCGGGCAGCGGATCGGCGGCATGCACGTCGGCCTGGAACTGCGCCGCTCCACCACCACCGAGGTCCCGGCCCTGGACGGGGTGCCCGGCGGCACCCTGGACTCCTTCGGCAAGGTCGCCGACGCCATCAAGGCGAAGATCAGCGAGGACCACCGCAGCGGCGCCTTCGTCCCCGCGGTCAGCGCCTCCGCTCTCGTCTACGACCCGATCGCCTGGGACGTCGACCCGAACCTCAACCTCCTCGACCAGGGCCCCGAGCGCTTCCACCTGGACGAGGTCGCCTTCGACACCGAGAACACCGAGCACAGCGCGGTCTCCGGCGTCCTCGCGGAATGGGTCCTCGACCAGCTGTCCTGACGACCCCGATCCCCGTGCCCCGGAACCGGCCGCCTGCGACGGCCGCCCGTGGGCCTCGCAGGCGGCCGGGCCTCGGAGTGGGAAGTCGGCCGGGCCGACTTCCTGCTCCGGCCACCGCTGCTGCGGGGTTCCTCATGCCGGGCGGGCGCCGGTGTGGTGGCGGCGGGTGCGCGGGGCGGTGAGGCGGGCGACGGTGCGGCGGGCGGCCTCGCGCCCGTCGGGGCGGGGCGCCGGCACCCGGGGGCCCGTCAGGTCCCCGGGGGTGAGCGACTTCGCGCCGACCCGGGTCCAGTCGGGGCGGCGGACGACGGCGACGTGCCCCTGCACGTGGGCCGCCTCGTCCTCCTCGTCGTCGTAGGGCGCCACTACGACCCGCAGGTCCTGGTGGTCCAGCCACTCCAGGGCGAGGACCTGGCGCCCCGAGCGGCCCCCGATCAGCGAGCGGACGGTGCCGCTCTCCAGGTGCACCAGCAGCAGCTCCCCCTCGAAGTGGTAGCCGCCGTCGTAGTCCCCGGTCCCCACGGCCAGCAGCGGGCGGGCCGGGTGGAAGGCCATCGCGTGCACGGGCCAGCCCGTGTCGGCCAGCAGACGGCGCCGGGGGCTTGCGCCGACGTCGAAGACGCCGACCCTGCCCTGCTCGTCGTCCCCGTGCGCACCGGCGACGGCGAGCAGGGCGCGCCGCTCGTCCGCGACGGCCAGAACGGGCTCGCCCAGCACGGCGAACGGGCCGTCGGGGCCGTCGGGGGTGTCTCGGGTGTCGGGGCCGGCGGGCGGCGGTGGCGTCATACCGGTGATCCTCGCAGGCGGCCGGACAGTGCCGCACCCCGCCCGAACTGCCCGTACGGGCACGCAGCGCTGCCCCCACGGCCCTTCCGCCGCACCGCACCGCCGGATGACCATGGAAGGCCAGCGGACACCCCGGGGGGACCAACCCATGCGCACACACGACGGCGAGCGGCAGCACGGCAGCCGCGAGGCGGCCGCCGACCGCACCCCCCGTACCGACCGCACCCCCGGCCCGGACCGCTCCCCCGGCCCCGTCCGCCCCGGGCAGGCGCCCGGCGCCCGGCTGCCCGGCGGGCGGCTGCTCGCCCTGCAGGCCGGGGCGGGCAACGCCGCCGTGGCCCGGATGGTGCAGCGCTCCACCGTCGACGGCGTGCCGCGCGGCGCGGGGCACCCGCCGGCCCAGGCCCAGGCCCAGGCGCAGGCGGCCCGCGCCGAGATGGAGGCCCGCCCCGCCACGGCCGGCGTGCTCCAGCGCACCGCCTCCGACGACCTGCCCGAGGCCGACGAGCCGTCACCGGCGGTCCCCGACCTGCCCGCCGCCCTGGTCACCCAGCTGGAACAGGCCAAGGCCGACACCGGGACCGGCGCGAAGGCCGTCCGCCAGGCGGCGCTGGACGCGCTGCTGCGCCACGTCCTGGACCAGCTGCCGCAGGCCGTCGCGGACGAGGGGAACCTCACCCTCGGCTACAAGCACTCCCGCCAGGGCGCGGGCAAGCCCATGGCCCTGACCAGCACCGGCACTTCGGGCGACAAGGTCACCATGTCGCTGTACCGCAACCTCTTCGACGACTACGGCCCCGCCGTCATCTACAGCACGCTGCGCCACGAGCTGATCCACGCCGCCCAGGCCATGCTGATGCCCGACGAGGCTGCCGCCGACGGCACGGACCCGCACATCTACATGGACGTGATCAGCGACATCGGGCAGGCGACCTTCGCCCTGCTCCAGCAGCCGATGCGCGAGATCGAGACCCACGTGTGGGAGCTGGAGCACGCGGGCCGCACCGGGATCGACGGCGGCTACCTCAAGGAGACCGTCGACTACCTCGTGCAGTACGCGGACGAGCTGTCCGCCAACCTCGCCAAGGCGGCCGTCACCGACCGGCACGTCGAGTACTGGAAGGCCTACCTGGAGAACTCGGTGACCGCGCTCGGACGGGCCGCCGCCACGCCCGCCGTCACCGGCCACGCCGACCAGGCCCTCGCCGGGCGCATCACCGGGGCGCAGGCCCGGCTGCGGGGCGCCGTCGACGCCAAGGAGCGGGCCGCCCCGGCGGGCGGGAAGCGGTCGGGGGGCACCGGGCGCGGCTCCACCGGCCGGAGCAAGCGGGGCAAGGGCGAGGAGGACTGACCGCGCGGGGGGTCAGTCACCGGCCGGCAGGGCGCCGGGTCAGTCGCCGGCCGCCGGCGCCTCGCGTCGGCCCCGCCGGCGGCGGGAGCGGCGCACGACGACCCGGCCGAAGCTCTTCCTCCCGATCAGCTCGATCCGCAGCCTGACCGGGGCGTGCGGGTCCGGGTCCTGGTGGCCCTTCACCTTGCAGAACTCCAGGGCCAGGGCGTAGGGGTCGACCACGACGCCCGGGCCGACGACCAGCGTCAGGGTGCCGCCCTGCATGTCGAGGTCGATCTCCAGGGTGTCGTGGGTGAGCACCGCCTGGGTGAAGTCCAGCTTCACGTGGCACCACTGCGCGGCGACCTCCAGGCGGCGCGGCAGCACCCAAGCGCCCACCCGCTCGGTCCTGGTGAAGTGCTGCTCGATCCGCAGGACGTCCCGGACCTGCGCCACCGCCCCGGTGGCCGAGACCGACACCGGCGGCAGGTCGGCGGTCAGCTCGGCCAGTTCGGCGACGGTACGGGCCGACAGCGCGGCCTCCACCCGCTCGTCCAGCTCCTCGGCGCTCAGCCGGCCCTCCCCCGCGGCCGCGCCCAGGACGGCGACCACGCGGTCCCGGTCGGCGTGCGAGGCGCGCAGCGCGGGCACGGCGGCGGCGGGCGGGGCGGCGGCGGGCCGCGGGGCCGGCGAGGTCTCTCCAGGCATGGTTGCGGTTCCCGTCCTGAGCTCGGCAGCAACTTACGCTATATCGCGATACGGTATATCGCGTTGTGCCGTCCCCGCCAGGTCCGGAGCCAGAACCCGGGCCGCGGGGGCCGGGGGCTGCGGGGTCGGGGGGTTGGGGGCCGCTGGTCGGGGTGGGTTCAGGAGCCGGCGGACTTGCGGAAGCGCTTGGCCAGGGCCGGGTCCGACTCCCACCACAGGCCGGCGCCTGCGCCCTCCTCCTCGGCGCTCCCGGCGCTCCCGGCGGGTCCGGTGTGCTCGTCGCCCGGTCCGGACGGGAGGAAGGAGTCGCCCACGGCCCGTACCCGGAACAGCAGTCCGGGGACGGCCCACAGCACCGCGGCCGTCAGCGCCATGACCGGGACCACGTAGGTCCAGGGGACCATCGCGAACGGGGCCAGCGCCGGCACCAGGACGGCGAATCCCAGGCCGGTGCCCCGGCCCGCGACCAGGAACTCCCGGTCCTCGCCGACCTGCACGCTCACCGTGTTGGAGCGGGTGAGGTCCCCGGTGGCCAGCCGCACGGCGTGGGTTCCGGCGGGCACCGGGAAGCGGGCGGTGTCGCCCTGTCTGACCGTGCCGACCCGCACCCCGTCGACCACCACGCCGAAGGTGTGCCTCGTCAGGCCGAACACCGGTGATTCGGCGTGCACGACGACGGTACCGGTCATCAGCAGTCCCCCAGGAGCGGTGATCATCAAGCGGAGCGCGCCCATGATAGGGGCCGCCCGCACCCCGCGGTACCTCAGCCCGGACGCCGCACGTCCTCGTAGCAGGGGGCGGTGCGCCCCCAGTCGTGGTAGCCGCGGATCCAGGCGGCGTGGGCGTCGGCGTAGCGGGCCAGTTCGGGTACGCGGCCGCCGAGGTCGCGCTCCAACTGCGGGAGGCAGGCGTGCAGTTGGAGGAAGGTCTCGACGGAGCGGCGGGCGGTGTCGCCGACCTCGCGCAGGGCCTCGGGGCGGGCGCGGCCCTGGTGGTGCATCAGGCTCAGGACGAGGTTGGGGCGCCCGCTCGCCTCGTCGCGTTCCAGGGCGTGGACCTCGTTCATGGCGATGATCGCGTCGCAGGCGGCGATCCGCATGCCCTCCAGGTGGCTGGAGCACCAGGCGGGCAGCGGGACCTCGTAGTGGCCGGTGCGCTCGGCGAGGGCGAGCAGCGGGCGCAGGCCGATCGTGCGGCGGCGGGCGCGCAGGTGGGCGGCGGGGTCGGGCAGGGCGCCGGGGATCCGGTCGGCGATCTTGGTGGGCCAGCCGGCCAGGTAGTCGACCCAGTCGTGGGCGGTGCGCCGGCGCCACTCCTGGGACATGCCGTGGCTCATCCGCTGCCAGCAGTCGGCGAAGGCGGCCACGACGGGGGCGGCCCCGGCGCCCGGGCGCGTCCCGTAGCGCAGGTGGTCCACCAGCTGCTGGCACAGGGCGACGGCGTCCTCGGTGCGGGCGGCGGCGCCGGCGCCGGGGCGGGCGGCGGGCCGGGCGGCGGGGTGGTTGTCGCCGTGGTCGTCGGTGTGGGCGCCGGCGTGGTTGTCGGTGTGGTGGTCGAGGTGGTCGTCGAGGAGGAAGAGCCAGCCGAGCAGGTCGAAGCAGAGGTCGAGGTCGGCGCCGGCGGCGTACGGGAAGCCGTACGCGGCGCTGTCGGCCACCCGCAGGCACTCGTAGCGGCGCAGCGCCTCCTCGCCGCGCAGCAGGCCCGATTCCCGTACCCAGGCCAGGTGGTGGCGGCGGGCCCGGGGCAGGTCGGGGCTGACCCGGCTCTCGAGGGGCACCGTGAACTCGACGTCCTGGGGCATACGCCTTCCGCTCTCCCGACCGGTTCGGGGCCTGACGGCCCGGGTGGGGACCGTCGGCGCCCCCGTGGACGGTCCGGGCCCAGCGTGGTGGACCCGGCGGCGGCTGCGGAAGAGCGCACGGGGGAGCACCCCCGGCGCACGGCGCGGCGGTGGCCGCCGGGTCCGGGCCCGCGCGCGGGCCGCCGTCCGCCCTGCGGGGGGCGGCGGGGCCCGACGGGCGTTCCCCGCCCGTGCGGGCGTTCGGCATTCGGCGGTCGGCGGACGGCGGACGGCGGACGGCGGTCGGTCGCCGGGCGGCGGGCGGGCGCGGGTCCGGACGGGCGCGGGTCCGGACGGTCGCGGGGCCGGACGGCCGCGGGTCCGGACGGCCGGTACAGGAGGTCACCCCCGTCGACCTCCTGTACGGGCGGGCCGGGCCCGCAGGCGGTCGCCGGGCGGGTCAGTCGGGGAGGTTGCCCTCGCCGCCCATGTTGGCGGTGATGCGGCGCAGCACGTTGATCGTGGTGACGAAGTCGGCCTCGTCGACGCCCTGGTGGGCCTGGAGGTGGACGCGGTGGTTGCGGTCGCGGGCGCGCAGGCGGGCGGCCTCGCCGTCGGGGGTGAGGGACATGGCGCCGGTGGCCGTGTCCTCCAGGAGCCAGCCGCGGGCGGTGAGGTCGTCGAAGACGGTGTCGAAGTCGGTGCCGAGGTCGTCGTAGCGGGCCAGCCGCTGGACCAGGGTGGTGCGGTTCCAGCGGCCGGGGGCGCCGGCGGCGTGGTTGAGTGTCCACCAGTGCGGCTGGGTGAGGTCCTCGACGGCGAGTTGCTCGCGCAGGGCGCCCACCACCCGGTGGAACACCTCGGCGCTCCAGGCGCCGATGGGCTGGGCGGCCAGGACTTCGTGCGGGTACTCCTTGAGCGTCACGGCGGTGCGCCCCCTTTTTTTCGGGTGGGTCGGGTCTTCGGGACGTGATCACCGTAGGAGCTCGAGTCGGCTTGAGGTCAAGCGGGTTCGCGCGGTCGTCCCGGGCCCGCTCCCCCGGGGCCGGTCGGAGGTTGGGGCGGTCGGGGGCTGCCGGGGCCGGTCGGGGTCAGCTGTTGAGGAAGCGCAGGGCGGCCAGGACGCGGCGGTTGGTGGCGTCGTCGCGGGGCAGGCGCAGTTTGTCGAAGACGGCGTTGGCGTGTTTCTCCACCGCGCTCCTGGAGATGAAGAGTTGCTGGGCGATGGCCGTGTTGGTGCGGCCCTGGGCCATCAGGGTGAGGACGGTGCGTTCGCGGTCGGTGAGGCGCTCGAGGTCGTCGGTGCGGCGGGTGCGGGCGAGCAGGCGGCGTACCACCTCGGGGTCGAGGACGGTGGCGCCGGTGCGGACCTGTTCGAGGGCGGTGAGGAATTCCTCGACGCGGGCGACGCGGTCCTTGAGGAGGTAGCCCACGCCCCGGGTGTCGGCGGCCAGCAGCTGGGCGGCGTAGCGCTGTTCGACGTACTGGGACAGGACGAGGACGCCGACCTGGGGGTGGTGCTCGCGCAGGTGCAGGGCGGCGCGCAGGCCCTCGTCGGTGTGGGTGGGGGGCATGCGGACGTCGACGACGGTGACGTCCGGGGGGTCGGCGGTGACGGCGGCCAGCAGGGCGTCGGCGTCGCCGACCTCGGCGATGACGTGGTGTCCTTCGTCGGCGAGCAGGCGGGCCAGGCCGGCGCGCAGCAGGGCGGAGTCCTCGGCGATGATCAGGCGCACGGCAGCTCCGCGGTGAGGTGGGTGGGCCCGCCGGGCGGGCTGTGGACGGTGAGGTGGCCGTCGAGTGCGCTGATGCGGCGGGCCAGGCCGGTCAGGCCGGCGCCGGCGGGGTCGGCGCCGCCGTGGCCGTCGTCGTGGACGGATACCCTTACGGTGCCGGGTTCCTGGTGGATCGTCACGTCGATGCGGGTGGCTTGGGCGTGTTTGGCGGCGTTGGTGAGGGCTTCGCGTACGGCGAAGTAGGCGGCGGTCTCGACGGCGGGGGTGGGGCGGTGGGTGAGGTCGCCGTGGATGGTGACGGGCACGGGTGAGCGTTCGGCGTCGACGGCGAGGGCTTCGCGCAGGCCGAGTTGGTCCAGGGAGGTGGGGTAGGCGCGCCAGGCGACCTGGCGCAGTTCCTCCAGGGCGTGTTCGGTCTCGGTCTGGGCCTGGTGGAAGAGGTCCTCGCTGTTGCGGCGGCGGGCGCGGCCCAGGAGCATGGCGACCACGATCAGGCGTTGTTGCAGTCCGTCGTGCAGGTCGCGTTCGATGCGGCGGCGTTCGGCGTCGACGGCTTCGAGGATGCCGGAGCGGGAGGCGGCGAGTTCGTCGATCCGTCGGCGCATCAGGGTGAGTTCGTCGGGGCCCAGGTGGCGGTGGAGCAGGCGTCGTTCGAGGTCGGCGACGGCGGCCAGGCCGGCCAGGTCGAGGAAGAGCAGCAGGGCGGCGGTGGTGAGGAGGTAGCCGGCGACGGGCCAGCTGGGGGCGATGCCGTCGGCGTCGTGGCCGGTCAGCCAGGCGGACAGGCCGGTGGCGGCGGTCCAGGCGCCGGCCGCCAGGAGGAGCAGGGCGCCGCCGCCGAGCAGGCCGACGGGGATTCGGCACCACAGGTAGGCGGTGGCGCGGCGCGGGTCGATCTCCTCGGCGGCCTCGGGTGCTTGCGCGCCGGCGGCCTCGGGTGCTTGCGCGCCGAGCAGGGCGGTGACCCTGCGCCGCTCGAGGTGGGCCAGGCGCAGCGGGAGCCGGGGGGTGCGGGTGAGGGCGGCGGCGGCCAGGGCGGCGGGGGCGGCGAGTGCGGTGAGGGTGCCGAGGGCGAGGCCGGCGGCGGCCGCCGCGGTGTGCCTCACACCCGGTGCCGGGCGCGGGCGCGGGGACGCGGGCGGGGGCGGGGGCGGGGGCGGCGGCGCAGGCGCACGGTGAACCAGCGGGCGGCGGCCAGGAGCGCGCCCGCCACGAGTGCCTTGGAGACCCATCCCCCGTACTCCTCCACCAGTGGCCAGTTGTCGCCGAGCCAGTATCCCAGCAGGACGAAGGCGGTGTTCCAGATCAGGCTGCCGAGGGCGGTCAGGGCGGTGAAGGCAGCGAAGGGCATGCGCTGGATGCCGGCGGGCAGGGAGATGAGGCTGCGCAGGACGGGGACCATGCGGGCGAGGAGGACGGCTTTGCGGCCGTGGCGGGCGAACCAGGCCTCGGCGCGGTCGATCTCGTGCGGGCGCACGAGGGGGATGCGGGTGGCCAGGGCGCGGGTGCGTTCGCGGCCCAGGAGGGCGCCGGCGGCGTAGACGATCCAGGAGCCGGCGACGGAGCCGGCGGTGGTCCAGGCGATGACGGCGAGCAGGCTCAACCGGCCCTGGCCGGCGGCGAATCCGGCCAGGGGCAGGACGATCTCGCTGGGGATGAACGGCAGGACGGTGTCGACGAGGTTGGTCAGGCCGGCGCCGGCGGCTCCGAGGGCGTCCATGACGTCGGCGGCCCATCCGGCAATGCCGCCGGCGGGTTCGGCGGCGGGGGCCGGGACGGCGGAGGCGAGCGCGGTGAGAGCGGCGGCGGAGGGGGTGGTGACGGTGGTGGCGGTGGCCAGGAGCGGGGTGGTGATCATGCGGTTCACGCTAGGCAGCGGCGCCGGCGGGCACCATGCGGTCCTCCGCCCGGTCCTGCTGTGGTTTTCCGCAGCCACCCGCCGGCCCGGGGGCGTCCTTCCGCGCGCCGGCGGGCGGGCGCCTGACGGTGCGTCGGGGGTGGCCGGCCGGCGGGGCGGGGGTAGGCGGTCTCGACGGCGGCGCGCGGGCGGGCCATCCTCGGTGGCGGACACACACCGCACAGCCCGTACAGCCCGTACAGCCCCGTACAGCGCGCACGGCCCGCACAGCCGTACGGCCCGTACAGCGCGCGCCGCACGACCTGCACGAACCGCACGAGCCCTCGAACCCGCGTGAAGGAGCCGTCGTGGACCACGAGTCGAACCGGCCGGCCGGGTGCCCGGTGGGGCACCGCCTCGTCCTGGACCCCACCGGGCGCTCCCGCGACGCCGAGAGCGAGCAGCTGTGCGCGCGCGGGAGCGCCACCCCGGTGGACATCCTCGGCGTGCCGGCCTGGTCGGTCGCCGACCCGCTGCTGCTGGAGGACCTGCTCAAGGACCCCCGGGTGTCCAAGGACCCGCTGCTGCACTGGCCGGACTTCGAACGCCTGGTGCCCGACTGGCCGCTGGCCCTGTGGGTGAGCGCCCGCAACATGTTCACCGCGCACGGCGCCGACCACCGCCGGCTGCGCCGGCTGACCGGCGCCGCGTTCAGCACCCGCCGGGTCACCGAACTCGCCCCCCGCATCGAGGAGTTGACCGACGAGCTGCTGGACGCCGTCGCCGCCACCCCGGCGGGCACCGCGGTGGACCTGCGCGAGCGCCTGGCCCACCCGCTGCCGATCCGGGTCATCGCCCACCTGCTCGGCCTGCCCGACACCCTGCGCGATCGCTTCCGCCACCACGTCGACCTGGTCTTCGACACCACCCTCACCCCGCACGAGGCCGCGGCCAACGCCACCGCGTTCTACGGCATGCTCGACCAGCTGATCGCCGCCAAACGGGCCCGGCCGGGCGAGGACCTGACCTCGGCCCTGATCGCCGTACGCGACACCGAGGGCGACGGCGGCGCACTCAGCGAGGAGGAACTGCGCGACACCCTGCTGCTGATCGTCTCGGCCGGCTACGAGACCACCGTCAACCTCATCGACAACGCCATCACGCTGCTGCTCACCCACCCCGGGCAACTGGACCTCGTGCGCGCGGGCAAGGCCGGCTGGGAGGACGTGGTCGAGGAGTCGCTGCGCCGCGACGCCCCGGTGGCGCACCTGCCGCTGCGCTACGCCGTCGAGGACATCGCACTGCCCGGCGGGGTGACGATCCGCCGGGGCGAGGCGATCCTGGCCGCCTACGCGGCCGCCGGGCGCCACCCCGCGCGCTACGGCACCGACGGGGCGGTGTTCGACGTGACGCGGCCGGTGAAGGACCACCTGGCCTTCGGACACGGCCCGCACTTCTGCCTGGGCGCGCCACTGGCCCGCCTGGAGGCGCGCACCGCGCTGCGGGCCCTGTTCGGACGCTTCCCCCGGCTGGCACTGCTGCCGGGGGCGCAGCTGGAACCGGTGGACTCGCTGATCTCCAACGGGCACCGGTCACTGCCGGTACTGCTGAGCCGGGACCGCTGAGGACGGGACCGCTGAGGACAGGACCGCTGAGGACAGGACCGCTGAGGACGGGACGGCTGACCCGGGACGGCTGAGGACGGGCAGCCGGGGCCGGGCGATCAGGGGCCGGGCGATCGGGCCCCCGGCTCACCGGCTCACCGGTTCACCGCCGGTCGGCGACGGTGCGGGCGAAGTCCGCGACGAAGGCGGTGATCAGGCGGGCGAACGCGGTGCGGTCGCTCTCGCTCCAGCCGGCCATCGCCTGGGCGAAGACCACGCGGCGCATCCGGTGGGCGGCCTCCACCTGGGCGCGCCCGGCGGGGGTGAGGGCGAGCAGGGTGCGGCGGGCGTCGCGCGGGTCGCTGCCGCGTTCCAGCCAGCCCTGCCCGACAGCGCGCAGCACCAGGCGGCTGGCCCGGGGCTGGTCGACACCGAGAGCGGTGGCGACGTCGGTGACGGCACACCGGCCGGGGTGGGCCTCGACGGCGTCCAGGACGCCGAACAGGGTGGGGTCGATCGCGCCGGCGTCCTCGGGCCGGGCGATGCGGCCCAGCGAACGGCGGGTCTGGCTGTGGCGGATGGCGACCATGGCCCGTTCGACAGCGGCGGCCGACGTGTCCTCGGCGGCGTTCGGGTCCTCGGCGGCGGACACGTTCTCGGCGGTGTCCGGCCCGAGTTCCTGGTGCTTCCTCTCCCGCTCAGACATGCATGCTAGGTTACAACTTTTGTCAAAGGACATGCATCAGGGGGGACCTGTTATGCCCGCAACCACCACACCCGCCACCACACCCGCCGCCACACCCGTCACCGCGCCCGCCGCCGCCGGCCTGCCCGACGGGCGCGGGCAGCGCCCTCTCGGGTACTGGCTGCGCCACGTCGACGACGCCCTCGAGCAGTCCATGGCGCGCCTGTTCGCCGCCGACGCGCTGAGCCGGCGCGACTGGCAGGTGCTCGACACCCTCTCCCGCGGGCCGGCGGACACCGCCGCGCTCGACGCGGCACTGGCCCCCTTCCTGCGCCCCGAGGAGGCGAGCGTGCGCCCGCACCTGGAGGGGCTCGCGTCCCGCGGCTGGGTCGTCCTGGACGCGGACGGCCGCGGCGCCCTGACCGAGCGGGGCCGCGCCGCCCACCGGCGCGCCGCCGCGCAGGCCGCCGGGCTGCGGGAACGGTTGACGGCCTGTCTGACGCCGCAGGAGCTCACCACCCTGATGACCCTGCTGGAGCGCCTGGCCGGGCACCCGGACACCCTCACCGAGGAACGGTGAGAGCGGCCGTGCGCCCACCGGCCCGCCCCGCACCGGGGTGCCGCGCAAAGGCCCGCCCCGCACCGGCCCGCCCCGCACCGGCCCGCCCCGCACCGGCCCGCACCGCACCGGCCCGCCCCGGGCCGGGGTGCCCCGGGCCGGGGTGCCCCGGGCCGGGGTGCCCCGCACCGGGGCGGGCGCCCTTGACCGCCCGTCGTGCGTGAGAGCCGCGACATCCCCACCGCCCGGCGCCTCCTGCCGGCGGGCACCGGCGCCCGCCGGGGCGATGCCCTGGTCGTCGGGGCCGCGTACGCCCGACCCCGGCTGCGCGGCCTCCACCCCTGGCCCTCCCACGGGACCCCGTACCTGCTGCACGAGGCGCCGCCGCGCGTCGGGGCCGGCGACATCGCGTCCATCGTCTGCTCCGGCCCGCCCTACCGGGTCCACGCCCCGGGCCACGAACGCCTGCCGGCCGAGACCGCCACCCCCGAGGAGGCCGTCGCCGCCCTGCCCGCCCACCTGCCCCCGACCGCCCCCTGACCCGCCCCCGGCCCGCCCCGCCCCCGTGATCACCGGCGCCCCCGGGGCGCCGGGGCGCCGGCCGTACGGTCCGTACCGACCTGTTGCGGCCCCACCATTGCGGGTTCCGCCGGCCCCACCGAAGCTCCGGGTTCGAGTGGCCCCGCCTGGCGGTCCCGGCGCTTCGACCGCCGGCGCGGATGCCCCGTCCGGCCGCCCGGCCGCCCGGCCGCACACGCCACTCGCCCGCACCGCCCGAGTCGTCCCAGCCGAGCTGCCGGCGGAGTTTCAGCTGCGCGGCTCGATCACCTGGCTCCGCAGCCTGAACCCCGCCCCATGACCACGGCTGTTCACGGGCCCTGGACCCGGCGGCCCGTGGCGGAGGCGAAGCCCAGCCAGGTGTGCCGGTTGCCCGCCCAGCACCAGCCGACCTTGGGGGCGTTGCGGCGCTCGCGGCCATCGCGCCCGGTGCCGTTGCTGATCCAGAGTGCCGGGGTGCGGGCGTCAAGGGCGCCGTTGGGCTTGCGCAGCCGGGAGCCGATGGTCATGAAGCAGTGGTTGCGTTCCAGGACGGCGGGTTGCTGCATCACCCAGTGGATGCCCTCGGTGAGCAGCAAGGGGGTGCGGGCCTTTGCCGTGAGGGCGGGCAGCGCCTCGTTGGGGCTCCAATTGGCCATCTGGTCGCCGCGGTTGAGGCCGGTGAGGAGGTAGAGCGGGGAGTCGGGCAGCGCGAGCGTGTCGAGCGGGGTGAACAGGTCGACGTCGGGCATGTCGGTGACGACGAAGCCCGCCTTGCCGTCGCGGCGCAGCAGCGGCGCGAGGGCGGAGGCAGGGGCCTTGTCCGGGTGGACGGCGAGTAGGGCGCTGTGACCGCCCGCAGGGGCATCGGCGGCCGCGGCGAAGGTACGGAGCTCGGTGGCGGACAGCCCGGCGCTCTCGTGCACCCCCAGCTCGATCAGTCGCTCGGCCTGCGCGCTCAGGGCCGGGAGTGCGGGGAGAACGGCGGTGATGGCGGACGTGGTTTCGGGCACGATGCTCCAGGGGTAGCGGCGTGGACGGGCCCGGGACAACGAGGCGGCCCGGCAGAACATTCCCGCCGCTGCCTGCGCCCCGTCCCGTGCTCACGACTGCGCACGCGCCCCAGCCGCCCCGTCCGGGTCCGCCGCGACGCCTTCGCGGACCAGGCCTGCCGCGGGGCGTCCCTTCGGCACCGGCAGAGCCCCGACGGCGGGGACCGGCGGTGGTCGCCCGGTGTCACCCGATCCAGGGGCGGGGCCGGTTGAGTCCGGGACTCTTGAAAGGTGCCTCACCGCGTCACCCGCCAAGGGCAGACGTGGGGCCGGCGCAATCCGCAACGGCGGGGCCCCAACAAGCCGGAAGAAACAGCCGTCCCCCGCCCCGCCGACAGCCGGTGGTCCTCGACCGCGACGACGGCCCCGGCCGGACAGCGAGCCCCGTTACCTTCTGTGTGGCCCTGAAACGGGGCTCCTGGCCTCCGGGTCCGGCATGACTGTGGCCCCCTGCCGATCGCATGACCCGGGGGGTGGTGTCACCGGGCCCGGAGCACCGTGTGAGCGCCGATGAGAGGCCTGACCGGCACCCGGCCGAGCACAACCCCCCGGCCGGGTGCCGGGTCTGCGTACCGTGGATGCGCGCGAACGGCGCCGACGGGCGAGGCCAGGACGGCGAACGCCCCCCGGGCGGGGTCCGGTGTTCGCCACCGGTGACATCGCGGTCGTCCTCGGCCTGGACGCCGGAAAGGGGCGACCGCCACGGCCACGGCCCGACCGCAGCGGGAAGGACCGTGTCCGACGAGCGGCCGCCCGACAGCGACCCGAAACAGCGGGCCGTCCTCGACAGGCCCGCTGCCGAGTCCGGCCAGGGTCCCGGTCACCGCCGACCGGCCGGCCCCGATCGGCGCCCTGCCGCTCGCGGTGGCGCGTGACGCCGGCAGCGAGGCCGCGCGAAGACCCGCACCCGGGCCCTCCTGCGCCTCGCCCGCCGACGCATCGGCGTCCTGATCTTGGGCGGGAGGATCGGGAGCCACTCGGGCAGTGAGATCGAGAGCCACTCCACCACCACGGAGGCCGGCATCCGATCGGCCGTCCTTGGTGTCCGGACGCAGCGGTCGGCTACTCCAGTCGGCTACTCCCATGGGCCCCGTGCCGGTGCGGCTCGCTCCGTGCCGCGGTGACCCCTCGGTTCCGGTTGGCGAAGGGGCGTGCCCCGTGGAGCTCGACGAACTCCGCTATCAGGCTCGCTTCCGCCTCCCCTGGATCCTGCCCAGGTGTCGGCCGCCAGGCGACGAGAAGGGCCACGGAGTCCCGCAACTGCCAGATGTAGCGTCCGCCCCAGTGACCCACTGCCTGGCCGGCTCCGTGCCGGCGATACTCGTCGAGCCGCTTGCGAAGGCCGCGCCGGCCGTCCTTGCCCGCCGACGCCTTGCCGACGTACACAACCGTGGCCCCGCCGACCCATGCCGCTGACAGCGCATCAACCGATACGGACGGATCGCGCCCTCGGAAGTGCCCTGCGGGACTACGGGACAGGAACTGCGCCTCGGACGTCGTGGAGCGGATCACCACGTAGATCCCGGCCTCCCCGGGGACACGGCTGTCGTCCAGTTCGCCGAAGGGCACGAACCCGCAGAAGCCACGCCCGGCCAAAGCCTCCTGCGTCAGCTCCGTTCCAGGAATCATGCGCCGCATGGTGACACACGGGCGACGACACCGGCAGGGCCCATCGGGCTCGGCAAGGGGACCCGCACACACACCACCGGCAAGTGGCAGCAACGGCACCAGCGATCCGAAGATCCAACGCACCGCCAGAGACCCTCACGAACACACAAGCCGCTCTCGAACCACTGCCCGAGCGGCTCTCGTTCAACCTGCCGGAAACAGGCGCCCTGCCCGCCACACTCCGCGACACCACCCCCCACGACAGGCGCCTCCCCCAGGACAGCACTGCCTGAACCGGCCCACAGCCAGGACGACCCGCATCGACACCCCGCCTCCTCGGCCCACACCGAAACCGCCGCGGCCGCCCGCCAAACAGCCGCCCCCGGATCCCGGGCGAACCGCCCGCGCACCGCCGGGACACCCGGCACACCGCCCGGCCCCGCCAGCACGCCCCGCACCGCGGTCCCCATCCGGACGGCACGACTGTCACCGGCCCCGGCAACCGCGAGAGCGACAAGCCTCACCACGGCCACCGCCCCCACCCGCGCCACCGCCTTCACCGCCCGCCCGGCCACCGCCGCGCCCGCCGCGCCCCGGGGCCCGTAGCACCTCCCGGCGCCCGCGGCCCGGCGGCACGCCCCTGTCGGATGTCAGGGACCGCCGGCCGGTGCGCGTTCCTACGCTGACGAGCACTGGCCCCCGCCCGGAACGCGGGGGCCGCTCCACCAGCGAGGGAGAACCCCATGCGAAGGATCACCCGTGCCCTGGCCGCCGTCGGGATCGCGGCCGCCGCGCTGACCGCCGTGGGCACCGGCGGCGCCGGCGCCGCCGTCACCGGCGACTGGGCGGGCTGCCCGTCCGGCGCCGTGTGCCTCTACCCGCAGAACCAGAACCCGGCCTCCTCCCCCAGCGCCGTGTACTGGAGCTACGGCGCCCACAACCTCAGCGGCCAGTACGGCAACCACTGGGTGCTGAACAACCAGACCGGCGGCGCCCACGCCCACCTGTGCCGGGGCTACGGCGGCACCGACTGCGTGTACGACATCCCCGCCCAGAACGGCGTCTACTACGACCTCGGCCCGATCAACTCCATCACCCTCGACCGCCCCTGACGAACAACCACCCCTGACGAACGGCCGCCCCTGACGGACGGCCGTCCTCAGGCCGGGGTGCCCGCCGCACCGGGGGAAACGGCGGGCACCCCACCGCCACCCCCCGACCACCCCCGACAGACAGCCACCCACAGGCCGGGCGCGCCCGCCGCACCCGAAGAACAGCGGGCACCCCACCGCCGACCCCCGACCACCCCCGACAGACAGCCACCCACAGGCCGGGCGCGCCCGCCACGTCGGGGGAACGGCGGGCACCCCACCGCCGACCCCCGACCACCCCTGACGGACAGCCACCCCTGGGCCGGGGTGCCCGCCGCGCCCGGGGAACGACCGCCCCCGGGCCGGGGCGCCCGCCGCACCGGGGGTGCCCCTATGTGTTTGGCAAGCGGGTCGAGGCTGTTCCTCAGCTGCCCATGGTCGGCTCAGGGCCGGTGTAGGCGTAGATCCAGCCGGCTCGGGTGTCGGCGGAGCGGACCGCTTCGTAGGCGTGCCGGGTCGGGCCGGCCGGGCCACCGGATGCCCGTATACGCGCGGGTGGTGTCCCGTCCTGGCCGAGGAGCACGATCTTGGTACGGCCGTCGAACGGGCCACCGGCGACCTTGATGCCGACGGTGTTGTTGACCACCTCGCCGGCGAGCCAGCGGCCGATGGTCGTCAGGTGCTCAGAGTTCTCGGCGTCCATGGGCAGAGCGGATCACGGCTGCTTCCAGCGGGCAAGAGGTGGTGTCACGTCGAGGCCGCAGGTCTGGATTCGTAGAAGGTGCCGTCGCGGAGCACGGCGAACAGGACGTCCACCCGGCGTCTGGCCAGGCAGAGAAGAGCCTGGGTGGCCCCGGCAGCCGGCGTCCCGGGCCACTGCCAGAGGCAGAGCGCCGATGGAGGCCGGCTCGTCGACGACGACCAGGACCGTGCCGTGCTTGGCGGTGAGCTTGTCCGGCACGGCCCGCGTCATGAGTTCGCTGTTCGGCAGCCGCTTGTCGAAAACGCGCTTACCGGCCGCGGTCACGGCGGTGCCGTGGTGTTCGCCCTTGCCGACGCCCCGGGCCGAGGAAGACGTCCACATCGCCGGTGTCGATCACGCTGATCCCTCACGAGGTCGTGCTGTCCCGACCTCGCTGACGTGGCATCAGTCGCCGGCCTCCACGTTACGAAGAGCCCCCCAGCGAGCTGGTGGTGGTCCTGCCCCTATCAGCGGTCTACCGATGCCTCCGGCCCGGCGACACCACCCCCCGGATCATGCGAACTACAGGGGGACAGTCATGCCAAGCCGGAGGCCGGGAGCCCCCTTGCGGGGCCACGAAGACGGTAACCGGGGGGAACGGCAGGCACCCCGCTGCCATCCCCCGACCACCCCCGACAAACAGCCACCCACAAGCCGGGGTGCCCGCCACGTCGGGGGAACGGCGGGCACCCCACTGTCCTGCGCCCAGCGCGCCCAGCGCGGGACGAAGCCGGCCCCGGAGCGCTCCACCCGGGCCGCGCCGGGCCCGGCGAAGTACGCGGGGACGACCAACTCCCGCCGCTCCGCGGCCTGCCGGAGGATCCGGCGACGCCCCGCGGCGGCCCGGGCCGGATCCAGGCAGAAACAGCTGCCGCAGGCCGGGTGGGCGAGCTGAACCGGCAAGTGCAGCAGGTCCCGACGAAGACGGCGCTCCCACCCGCCGACTCCAGACCCAGGACGCACGAGCCGGAGGTGTGACCGGGAGCCTGTTCGAGGACAAGGCCCGCACCGACGACGCGGGTGCCGCCCCAGGCGGCGCCCTGTCCGGCGGCCGGCACAGGGGCGACACCGTCGGCGAAGACCTGGTCCCACTGCGCCCACACCGCGGGATCCACACCGCCCCCGGTACGGGCGGGATGAGCGGCGGCAGGGTCGAAGAACGCGAGGCCGTCAGCGGGCACGTGGCAGACGGCGTCGGGGAACGCCGACACCCACCGCCCCTCCCGCTCACGAATGTTCCAGCCCACGTGGTCGACGTGCAGGTGAGTGTTGACAACGATGTCGACGTCCCCGGGCCGGACACCGGCCTCGGCGAGCAACGCCAGGAAACGACCCCTACGACGATGGAACATCACACGCCCCGGGCGCTCACGGCCAATCACCCACACCCGTGTCGACCAGCACGGCACGCCCACCGGTACGCACCACCCAGGCCTGCATGGCGCCCAGGTAGAAGCCGTCCACGGGGTCGAAGTGGTCCGCGCCGACGCGCCGCCAAGCCGAGTCGGAGACCCCGGGCACGATCCGGGCAGCCGGAGCGAAAGGCCCCTGCCACTCCAGAATCCGGATGATCTGCGCATCCCCGATGTCGATCCGTTCCATGACCGGCCCTCCCGATACGTCAACTGCCTGCCGCCAGGCGCCTGTTGCTGCCGCCAGCCGCCTGCTGCTGTCGGCTGTCTGCATGTCTGCTGTCTGCTGTCTGGTGTCTGGTGTCTTCGGGTCGACGCTACGGAGACCGGGGTGAGCGGCTCAGTGCTCCATCGGCTTGCCTGGATACGCGATCGGCTCATCAACCGGCCCGCCCACTATCCTGGGCGGCCACGGACCTGGTCAGTGACGCGATCGCCGCGGTCCGGGTGGGCCGCCCCTCCTACGAACGGCTGCGAGTGACGGGACCCTGGGGAGTGCGGATCCCGGGATACGCGGGAGCACAATTCCACGTGGTGCTGTCCGGCTCGTGCCGACTACTGACCGAGGACGGCGAACCACTGCTCCTGGAGCAGGGGGACGCAGTACTGCTGCCCCACGAAGCCGCCCACACCCTCTCCGACCGCGAACTGACACACCATCAGGCCAGAGCACTGCCCGAACTGCACACCGCCCTGACAGCCCTCCCCCGCCCGCAGAAGGACAACCCGGGCACAGGCGAGGGCAAGGGCAAGGGCACAGGCGAGTGCACGGGCCAGGGCCGGGGCACGGGCCGGGGCGGGGGCGAGGGTGCGGGCCGGGGCAAGGATGCGGGC
>NZ_JBVHYH010000081.1:0-18093 GCF_055569135.1 Kitasatospora sp. NPDC029367 | reverse complement strand
GCCGAGGCGAGGGCGCGGCACCGGCGCGGGCCCGGGCCGGGGCGAGAATGCGGGCCGAGGCGCGAGCGAGAGCGAGGGTGCGGGCCGGGGCAAGGATGCGGGCCGAGGCGAGGGCGCGGCACCGGCGCGGGCCCGGGCCGGGGCGAGAATGCGGGCCGAGGCGCGAGCGAGAGCGAGGGTGCGGGCCGGGGCAAGGACCCGGGCCGAGGCGAGGGTGCGGGCCGAGACGAGGGCGCGGGCAAGGGCCCGGGCGAGAGCGCGAGCCAGGGCGAGGGCGGCGAGGGCCTGGGCTGGGGCAAGGGCAAGGATGCGAGCCCGGGCGAGGCCCCGGCCCCGCCGGGGGCGGCGCCGAGCTGCCGTGCGGCACCTACCGACTCGACCACGGCCCCGGCCCCGGCCCCGGCCCCGGCCACCCGCTGATGCGCGAACTACCGCCCGTCGTCCACCTGCCCGCCCACCGCCCCCACCACCCCCAACCGCGCCCGGTCATCGCCCCGCTGAACACCGAACCGGCCACCGAACAGCCCGGCGGACAACTCGCCGCCGCGGCCCCGGCCGACCTGCTACCGGTCCACCTCCTACGGGCCCGGACCACCCACCCCCGCGCCGAAGGCCGGGGCGCGGCACTGCCCGACCCCGTGGTGGCCACGGCACCGGCCGCCGTACACACCGACCCGGCACCGGCCTGGAACACCAAGAACCCTCGCCGCCCGCGCCGACGTCTCCCGCCACCCTCAACCACCGCTCCACCGCCCCGACCCCCCGCGCCCCGACGACCCACCTCACCTCGTGGCGGACGACCCGCACCACAGCCCTGCTACGCCGCGGCACGAACCCCCTGGAAACAGTGGCCCGCACGGTCGGCCACACCGGCCCCCACACCCTCTCCCACGCCTTCGCCCGCGAGTTCGCCACCACCCCCGGCCGCCACCGCACCACCACCACACCCACGAACGAGCACCCCCACAACACCCGAAGCGTTCACGAAGATAACGAAAAGCAGCCGGTCGCACGGAGGCTGGTTTGACTTCTTGACGCCATGTACGCGGTCAGGGTTGACTCCCCCCACCCCGCCGCACCGCCGCGGCGGCCACCAGGGAGAGGCACCCGTATGAACGCCGCACTGCGTCGCCTACTCGTCCCGACCGCCGCCCTCACGCTCGCGCTGTCCATGACCGCCGCCTGCGGCAAAGCCGGCGGCGACAAGAAGGACCCCACCACCCCCGGCGACACCACCTCCATCGGCCTGCTCCTGCCCGAGAACGCCTCCTCCGTACGCTACGAGTCCTTCGACCGGCCCTTCATCGAAGCCAAGGTCAAGTCCCTGTGCGCCAGTTGCAAGGTCCTCTACAACAACGCCGAAGGCAGCGCCACCAAACAGAAGCAGCAGTTCGACACCCTCCTCACCCAGGGCGTCAAAGTCATCATCCTGGACGCCTACAACGCCAAGTCCACCCAGGGCTGGGTCCAGGAAGCCGCCGCCAAGGGCGTCAAGGTCCTCGCCTACGACCGCCTCGCCACCGGCCCCGTCTCCGCCTACGTCTCCTTCGACAACGAGAAGGTCGGCGAACTCCAGGGCCAGGCCCTGCTCGACGCCCTCGGCCCCAAAGCCCCCGACGCGAACATCGTCATGATCAACGGCGACGAGGCCGACCCCAACGCCGCCCAGTTCAAGACCGGCGCCCACAAGGCCCTCGACGGAAAAATCAAGAAAGTCGTCTACGAGCAGTCCGGACAATGGGACCCCACCGTCGCCGGACAGAAAATCGCCGCCGCCGTCACCGAACTCGGCAAGAACGGCTTCCAAGCCGTCTACTCCGCCAACGACGGCATGGCCGGCGCCATCATCACCCAACTCCACGGCTCCGGCATCAACGTCCCCGTCGGCGGCCAGGACGCCGGCCTCGATGCCATCCAACGCGTCATCAACGGCGACCAGGCCTACACCATCTACAAGGCCTACAAACCCCTCGCCGACAACGCCGCCGAACTCGCCGTCGACCTCCTCCAGGGCAAAGACCCCACCACCGTGACCACCAGCCACATCGACAGCACCACCGACAAGAACATCCCCGCCAAACTCCTCGACGCCAAAATCGTCACCAAAACCAACATCGCCCAGACCGTCATCGCCGACGGCCTCTACAAAACCACCGACATCTGCACCCCCGACTACACCACCGCCTGCACCACCACCGGCCTCAAATAACCCCCACCCAGCCGGACAACCCCCCTGCCCGGGCAACCCCCGGGCACCCCCCACCCAAGCCCACACCCAGGCAACCCCACCCCAGCACCCCCGCCCACGCAACCCCCCGCCCCGAGCAACCCCCGCCCAGGCAACCCCCCGCCCCGAGCACCCCCGCCCCGGGCACCCGCACCCACCCCCCGCACCCGGGCAACCCCCACCCGGACAGCCCCCGGGCAACCCCCACCCCAGCACCCCCACCCGGACAGCCCCCGAGCACCCCCAGCCCCGGGCAACCCCCGCCCAGGCAACCCCCGCCCAGGCAACCCCGACCCGAGCACCCCCAGCCCCCGGGCAGCCCCCTCCCGGGCAGCCCCTGCCCCGGGCACCCCCTGCCCCGTCCCCCCTCTCCCGGACACCCAGGATGGTTCATGTGACAGGCGCGCCCGTCCTCCAACTACGCGCGGTCTCCAAGCGCTTCGGCGCCGTCCAGGCCCTCACCGACGTCGACCTCGACGTCCACCCCGGCCAAGTCCTCGCCCTCGTCGGCGACAACGGCGCCGGCAAATCCACCCTCGTCAAAACCATCGCCGGCGTCCACCCCGCCGACGAAGGCACCCTCACCTGGCACGGCCACCCCGTCCGCCCCACCCGCCCCCAGGACGCCACCGCCCTCGGCATCGCCACCGTCTACCAAGACCTCGCCCTGTGCGACAACCTCGACGTCATCGCCAACCTCCACCTCGGCCGCGAACAACACCGACACACCCTCCTCGACGAAGTCGCCATGGAACGACACGCCCGTGAACTCCTCCACACCCTCGCCATCCGCATCCCCGACATCCACGCCCCCGTCGCCACCCTCTCCGGCGGCCAACGCCAAGTCATCGCCATCGCCCGCGCCCTGATCGGCGAACCCTCCCTCGTCCTCCTCGACGAACCCACCGCCGCCCTCGGCGTCGAACAAACCGCCCAAGTCCTCGACCTCGTCGAACGCCTACGCGAACGCGGCCTCGCCGTCATCCTCATCAGCCACAACATGGCCGACGTCCGCGCCGTCGCCGACACCGTCGCCGTCCTACGCCTGGGCCGCAACAACGGCCTCTTCCCCGTCGCCACCACCACCCAGGAACAGATCATCGCCGCGATCACCGGCGCCCACGACAACGCCCACGCCCGCCGCCGGACCCGCCACCCCGACGAGGAGCACACCCCATGACCACCCCCGCCACCAACCCCCACCCCAAAGACCCCACCACCAACCCCACCACCACCGGCGACCCCACCACCACCGCCGGCGACCCCACCCCCGGCGAGCCCTACGCCACCGACCCCACCACCGGTGCCCCCACCGCCACCGACCCGCGCCTGCACACACCCGCCACGACCTGGGCCGCCCGCACCGACACCGCCCGCCGCCGCCTGACCACCGGCGACCTCGGCCCCCTACCCGTCGTCATCGCACTCATCATCATCGCCATCGTCTTCCAGAGCATCACCCACCACTTCCTCCAGGCCGACAACCTCACCAACATCACCCGCTTCATCGCCGGCCCCGGCCTCATCGCCGTCGGCGTCGTCTTCGTCCTCATCCTCGGCGAGATCGACCTCTCCCTCGGCTCCGTCGCCGGCGCCACCTCCGCCATCGCCGCCGTCCTCGCCGTCCACCAGGGCTGGCCCGAATGGCTCGCCATCACCACCGCCCTCACCGCCGCCTGCGCCATGGGAACCCTCCACGGCCTCCTCTTCGCCCGCGTCGGCGTCCCCGCCTTCGTCGTCACCCTCGCCGGCATGCTCGCCTGGAACGGCCTACAACAATGGGTCCTCGGCGACACCGGCACCATCAACAACCACCACAACGGCATCATCGCCCACCTCGACACCACCTTCCTCGGCAACGGCGACATCGCCTACGCCTGGACCCTCGCCATCCTCGCCCCCACCCTCCACCTCCTCACCCAACTCCACACCACCCGCCGCCGAACCGCCGCCGGCCTCCCCACCCGCCCCCTCACCCACACCCTCCTACGCACCACCGCACTCGCCATCCCCGCCCTCGCCACCGCCTACACCCTCAACCAAGACCGCGGCCTCCCCCTATCCCTCGTCATCCTCCTCACCACCATCCTCACCACCGACCTCCTCCTACGCCGCACCCCCTACGGACGCCACATCTACGCCCTCGGCGGCAACACCGAAGCCGCCCGACGCGCCGGCATCAACACCACCCTCACACGCACCACCGTCTTCCTCCTCTCCTCCCTCCTCGCCGGCCTCGGCGGCCTCTTCTACGCCTCCCAACAAGGCACCACCGACAAACAACTCGGCACCGGCAACACCCTCATGATGGCCATCGCCGCCGCCGTCATCGGCGGCACCAGCCTCTTCGGCGGCCGCGGCAACGCCTGGACCGCCCTCCTCGGCATCCTCGTCATCCAAACCATCACCACCGGCCTCGACATGATCCACGCCACCCAAGCCATCCAATACATGATCACCGGCACCATCCTCCTCACCGCCGTCACCCTCGACTCCCTCACCCGCCACACCCACACCAACCCACAACACCACTAACCACCAACCACCAACCAGAAGCCAGAAGCCACCAACACCCCCCCAACCCCCACCCCCAGCGAGACCGCACGCCCCCACCACCCGAGACCGCACGCCCCCACCACCCGACCGAAACCCGGACATGCACAAAAAGTCAGCACCGCCGACGTCCTGTTACACGACTGACTCGCCCATCTGCCGCCGGGCACCAGGCCGCCGCCCTCGGTGGCCCACTACGACCAGTTACTCCCAGGCCGCCGCGCCAGCGCCGGCACCGCCCACCGTGAGGGAGAAGCCCAGTGACCCTGCCCCGCCGGCGCGGACTGACCGAGCAGGCCGCCGACGCGGCCGTCGACTCCGCCTGCCGCCTGCTGAGGCTGCCGACCATCCGCGCGGAGTTCGCCGACATCGCCGCCGGCGCGGTCAAGGACCAGATGACCTACCGCGGCTTCCTCGCCGAACTGCTGATGGCCGAGTCCGACGACCAAGCCCGACGCCGCTCCGAGCGGCGAATCAAGGCCGCCGGTTTCCCGAGGACAAGTCCCTGCGGGCCTTCGACTTCGACGCCAACCCCAACATCGACCCCGCGACGATCCACACCCTCGCCGGCTGCGAGTGGATCGAGAAGAGCCGGCCGCTCTGCCTGATCGGAAACTCCGGCACCGGCAAGCCCCACCTGCTGATCGCCCTGGGCACCGAGGCCGCCATTGCAGGGCTACAGGGTCCGCTGCACCCTCGCCACCAACCTCGTGAACGAACTGGTCGAGGCCGCCGACGAGAAGCAGCTCAACAAGACCATCGCCCGCTACGGCCGCGTCGACCTGCTCTACATCGACGAACTCGGCTACATGGAACTCGACCGCCACGGCGCCGAACTGCTCCTCCAAGTCCTCACCGAACGCGAGGAGAAGAACAGCGTCGCCATCGCCTCCAACGAGTCCTTCGGCAAAGCGCACATGTTCCGGCGGAACCCGTGCCAGGCAGCGCCGAAACGTCACAGCTTCGGCTGCGGCGCGGCATCGGCGCGGTGGCTGAAGGCTCCGTCGGTGAGGACGGGCACGACCGTACTCGCGTCGAGTTCAGTGGCGACGGCCACGTCGTCGGCGAACCCGCTCCGGATCAGTTCGATACCTGAGGAACAGGCCGCCACGGCGGCGCTGACATCGGAAGTCTGCGTGAAGCAGGCCCTGGCGGCGGCTGCCTCAGGGGACAGCGGGCCCACGCCTTGCGACGCCAGTTCGGCGATGATCGCCCCGGCGCCCAGCAGGTCCTCCAGCGCAGGCCGCAGGCTTCCGTCCGGCCACCGCTCACCAGAAGCGATCACCACCACAGGACGTTCCGCAGTCCCATAGCCGTGCCGGGCCAGCCATCGTCCAACAGCTGTGGCGTTACGCGGACAGCCCGCCACCACCGTCGAATCGCCTGCCGCCGCGGCGATGGCGGATCCGTTGGGTGAGGGCAGCACGAGTCGGGGGGTGAACGGGGCTTGCCGCAGTGCCGCCGGCGACAGGGACCACGGCGAGGTCGAGGTGGCGGCTCGCCGCCCAACGGCCAGCACCGCCGTCCTCGCCCGGGCAAAGGCGGACGCCGTCTCATCGCGCCAGGCATAGGGAAAGACCTGGGTCCCTGCCTCGACGGCGACGGTTACCGATGTCGTGAACGACAGCACGTCGACCACTACCAGGCAGGCGGCGTTCTCGGCCAGTTGCTGGGCACCGGTGGGACCCCAATCGAATCGGACGCCGTGCTCTTGCTGCAGGAACCAGTCACTCATGATCACCGAGTATTTCATCGATTGGATCACTGGGGTGGCCTGTTTACGGGCCTGCACCGCCCGCGATGACCTGCAGTCTCGCCTCACCCACCGGCACACCTTCCTCGCGCCTGAACCGTCATGGCACCACCTGGAAAAGACGAGTGCTGCCATGAGAAGCCGTTGTCGTACCGAACTAGATCGGCGTGTTTCCGCAGCTCAGGCATGACTTCGACATGGGCGAGGCAGGCTCGGGGCATCGGGTTTTCTCGTCGGTGGAGGTGCCGGGATGGCGTCGGTCGTGGGTCTGCTGGAGGAGCGGGAACTGGCTGCGCGAGAGCGCGTCGAGGGGCTGCGGGAGGCGGCGGACCGGGTGCTCGCTGAACTCGCGGAGGCGGAGACGGATTGGCAGGAGTGGCTGATCGCCCGCCAGCGGGTCGGCGAGGTCCTGTCCGCACCGCATCCCCGGGATGCCGGTGCGGCCGGCCCGGAACCTGAAGAGCCCTCCGCGTCGGAGCCGGAACCCGTTCCGGACACGCCGGCCTAGGTCCGCCCGCCGAGGGCGGCTCGTGCGGGCTCGATCGTCCCGGTGTGGCGGCCCGCGTTGGTGGCAGACGTGCTGGCTGTGGACTACCAGCGCATCCTTTCTGTTCTGGCCGAACGCAGGGCGGATGGAGACAGGGTGATGACCTGTCAGGAAGTTGCCGCCGTCCTGGGGTTGGCCCCGGTCCCGGCGAGCGTGGAGGGCGTGCGGTCGAAGATGAAGCGGCTGGCGGACCGAGGCTGGGCCGTCGAGCCGTCCCCGGGCAGGTTCACGCTCGCCGCCGGGCCAGGCGCCTCGTCATGAGCATCGTCATCGACCAGAGCACCATCTGCTCGTGGACGGCGGGCAGCGTCTCGTAGTCACGCACCAGGCGCCGCGAGCGCATCAGCCAGCTCAGCGTGCGTTCGACCACCCAGCGCCTCGGCAGCACCACGAAGCCGGACGCGTCGTCGCTTCGCCTGGCGATCTCAAGGGTCAGTCGCAGTGCCTGATTCGCCCAGGTGACCAAGCGGCCCGCGTAGCCACCGTCGGCCCAGAGCAGGACGATCTTCCGGTAACGGGCCCGCACATGCTCTAGCAGCGGCATCGCGGCGTCCCGGTCCGTCACGTTCGCGGCGGTGACCAGCACGGCCAGCAGCAGTCCGAGGCAGTCGACCACGATGTGACGCTTGCGCCCCGGCACCTTCTTCGCCCCGTCGTACCCGCGTGAGGACGCCGGGACCGTGGCCGCCGACCGCAGCGACTGTGCGTCGATCACCGCCGCGGTCGGCTCCGGGTCCCGGCCGGTGTCCTCGCGCACCAGGCCCCGCAGCCGGTCGTGCAACTCGGCCAGCAGGCTCCGCGCCCGCCACCGCCGCACGAAGGCGTAAACGCGGTCCCAGGCAGGGAAGTCAGCCGGCATCGCCCGCCACTTGATCCCGTTGTCGACCAGGTAGCGGACCGCGTCCAGCAGCTGCCGGTGGCAGTAACCCTCCGGCTGCCCGCCCCGTCCTTCCAGCCACGGCGGCACGGGCATCGCGTCCCGCACAACGCCCCACTCCGTGTCCGTCATGTCCGATTCGTAGCGGCGCACACGGTCTGGACGGTCGCCCGCGTTCCCGAAGCGGTGAGCGAGGCAATCACATGATCGGGCAGCCGAGTTGGACTCAACCGGCATGACAGCGACAGACTGCGGCACAGGGCATCCTGTGGTGCTTCGGGCGTCGACAACCTCGAACTGAACAGGAGGCCCTGCCTTCATGCGCGCACCAGTTGGAGATCACCCGACCGGGTCGCCGCATTCGAACCGATGCTCACCATGATCGGTACGGCAACGGCTTCTCATGCCCGGTAAGCAGCGAGATCACCCGACCGAGCCGCACCAGTCGAACCCGCGTCCATCAAAATCGTTACGGCAACGGCTTCTCAGGGGCACAGGGCCGCGTCGACGGCGCCGAGGGCGGGAGCCAGGTCGCTGGCGCCGGTAGGCTCGACGGTCAGCGTGACGCTGGCGGCGCGTCCGTCCTCGGTGGCGGCACTCCAGGTGCCGTAGCCCGGGATGCCGCCGTTGTGGAACCACACGGTCGTGCCGCAGGACAGCGTCGCCGGCACGATCCCCAGTCCGATGCGGAAGCCGGGGTGCCCCGTATCGACGGTGGCGCGCATCTGCTGGAGCTGGGGGTCATCGAGGAGGCGGTGGCCGCGCATGAGCTCGGAGAAGAACGTGGCGAGGTCGGAGTCGGTGGACACCATCGCGCCGCCCGCCCAGGCCGCGGAGGGGTCGATCTCGGTGACGTCACGCAGCGATCCGCCCGGGCCGTCCGTGCGGTAGCCCCGGGGGTGGCGCTCCCGGAAGGTGGTCTCGCCAGGGGCGGGAAAGTAGGTGTGGCGCAGCCCGATGGGCTGGATGACGCGCCTGTCGACAGTCTCGGCGAGGGGACGGCCGGTGACCTTCTCCACGACCAGGCCGGCCACCAAGTAGTTCGTGCTGCTGTACCCCCAGGCCGTGCCCGGACGGAAGGCCGCTTCGTGCCGGAGCGCGATGTCCAGGGCGTCGCGGGGCGAGACGTAGCGGCCCCGGAGGATGGACTCGGTGACGTCCGGCTCGTACTCGGGGAGTCCGGCGGTGTGCTGCAGGAGTTGACGCACCGTGATGTCGCGCCCGTCGATGCCCTTCCCGCGCACGAGACCGGGCAGGTACTTCTCGACCGGGTCGTCGAGGCCTATCTCGCCCTCACCGACCAGTTGCAGCACAACCACCGCGGTGAACGTCTTGGTGACGCTGCCGATCCGCACCTGGCCGTCCCTGGGCAGCTTCGCACCGGTGTCCCGGTCCCCGACCCCCGCGGTGTAGGTACGGATGCGACCGGCCCCGTCACGGACGGCGGCCAGCGCGCCGGGCACGCGGTCGGGGTCGACCAGCGCGTTCAGGCGCTGCTGGACGGCGTCCGGCTTGGCGGCCCCCGGGGCGGCGACGGCGGACGGGGCGAGCGCGCCGACCGCGAGGGCGTTGGCGGCCACGGCGATGGCGACGGTCGTCGCCGTGCGGCGCGACGAGCAGAACCGTCGTGTCGTTTGAGAGTTCACGGAATGTCACCTCTGCTGGTACATGCGATGCGGGATGCGCGCCAGGGTCTCCCGGCGCCGTTTCCACGACATCACGCGGTCGAGAGGGCAGTCATCGCCGTCGAGGACGACGGGGCGCCAGGGACGTAGATCCCCCGTCCTCCCGGCCCCTCCTCCTGGCGGCGTATGCGGACCACTGCCCACTCCGCGTCGGTCATGTCCGAGGGGTACCTCGGACGCCTGTGCGGCCGGTCCCCGGCGTTCCCGCGCCGGTGAGCGAGGCAATCACACGACAGGGATGCGGAGTTGGAAGGCAACGCCACGGAGACGGAAGCCTGCGGCACCAGGGGCCTCCT
This sequence comes from Kitasatospora sp. NPDC029367, assembly GCF_055569135.1. NCBI lineage: Bacteria > Bacillati > Actinomycetota > Actinomycetes > Kitasatosporales > Streptomycetaceae > Kitasatospora > Kitasatospora sp. NPDC029367. The sequence goes on along the minus strand of NZ_JBVHYH010000081.1, from coordinate 8,155 downwards.
GTTGCTCGGCTAGATTCGACACCCACGAGCTGTGCGGGAGGCCCCACTTTCATGTCGGGCTGACCAGAAGATCACCCGACCGAGTCGGCAGACTCGAACTCACGATCGCCAAGATCGATAGAGCAACGGCTACTGAGATTCAAGGAGGACACCAGGAGGGAGATACGGCCAGGTGGCAGCAGGAACCCGAGCCAGCGAACAAGTGCCAGGCCCAGATGGGTGGACCAAGACCTTCACCGACCCCCGCCTCTGCGCAGCCATCGTCGACCGCCTCACCTTCAACGGCACCATCATCGAGACCGGCACCGACTCCTACCGACTCGCCACCACCCGAGCCCGCGCCGAGAACGCCGCTGCCAGCTGACCTGCCCTGCGGGCCGCTAACCCACAGGAGCGGGCCGCACACCGCTGGCATCCTCAGCTGACCGTGGAGCCTCCATGGACAGCCGTCTCGCGCAGCCACCCGAGCCAGTCCCGCCACAGACCATCGGTCTCCAGCTCGGAACGCACGGCGGCCGATGCCTCCTCATAGAGATCCAGAGCCTGCGCGATCTCTTCGGCGCCGACCAGCCACGGGCCATTGCTCAGCAGCTTGAACTCCGGAATCCCAACCTTCCCCGGGACAGTCTGGGCGGAGGCGGCCCGCTCGGCCACATCGAACGCATCCCTGCGGGCCCGGTCAGCCGACTGCCAGTCCTCGATCTCCTTGAACGGCCAGGCAGGGAAGGGCTGGTGCTCTGACTGATAGGTCATGCCGGAACGACGCAGCCCGTCCCGGCAAACCGCCATCCCGGCGACGTTCAAATGGAACTGGAACGGCCCCGCGAGCGAGAAGTACGACTCCGAGCATCGCGGGACGTGGTCACATGGCAGACCACGATCGATGCAGGACTCCCACTGATTCCGCGCTTCCGCCACGGCTTCGGGCAGCTCCACCCACTCCAGGTCATAGCTCATGCGTTCCCCCATCGAACAGCCCAAGGCAGCTCGCACAGAATGCCACGCCACGGCCTGCCGAGACGATCAAGAATCAGCCTCTGCGACAGCTCGTCACGGCGGCACTGCTGTCAAAACTCGTGAACATCCGCCCGCCCAGTGATCACCAACCACTGCCCGAACTCGCGAACAATCGCTGTCCCTAAGGGCTGTCCCGCAAAGGATCTGCGCCTCAGGGCCGTCGCGGGTAGGCGGGGTGATCGGCGTAGGGCGAGGCGAGGTCGAGGAGGTCGTCGCATGGCCAGGTCTCGCCGTCGTACTGGCAGTCATCGCGGTTGTCCCACGGCAGTTCGGGGTCGCCGGTGGCTGGACTGAGTACATGACGGGAGAGCACGCGTCGCTTGGCTTCGACCTCCCGCAGAACACGAGCCGGGTCGTGCAGCGCGACGTGCAGGGCGATCGTGGGATGGAAGCCGGAGAGTTCTCCATGGCAGAAGTCGACCGTGTGCCCGTGAGCGGTCCACTCCCCGCAGCCGTCACCGTCGCTGCGTCGGGCCAGGTCGGCCTCCTCGTCCAGCCGTGCGTGGAGGAACGCCACAAGGTCTTGGCTCATGGCGTCATCCTGGACGATGTATGAGGCCCGGTCGCCTGATTTCCATGCTGTGGGCAGGCGCCGGCTGGCAGGCCCGACAACTGGAATGATCTCGCTGTGGCTGGTGTGATCACGGCGTCCGAGCCGTCCTGGATAGCCCCGTTCTCCGGGCTGAGCCCTCGCGCCTTCGGCAAGTTGGTGACGGTGCTGCGGCGCCAGGGTGCGGACGCGGTCCGCAGGGGCCAGCCATGGAGCCTTCCGCTGGAGGACCGGGCCCTGCTCGTCGCGGCGTACTGGCGCACGAATCTGACCATGCGCCAGCTCGCCCCGCTGTTCGGGATATCGAAGTCGGCAGCGGACCGGATCATCGACAACCTCGGGCCGATGCTTGCCCTCCAGCCCCGCAAGCGGTTCGCCAAGGGCACCGTGCTCATCGTGGACGGCACCTTAGTGCCCACCCACGACCACACGATCGCCGAGCGGTCGAAGAACTATCGGTACTCCACCAACACCAAGTCGTCATCGACGCCGACACCCGCCTGGTCGTCGTGGTCGGCCGGCCACTCGCCGGGAACCGCAACGACTGCAAGGCGTGGGAGGAGTCCGGCGCCAAGGCCGCCGTCGGCAAGACCCTCACAATCGCCGACGGCGGCTATCCCGGCACCGGGCTCGTCATCCCACACCGCAGAGAGCGCGGCCAGACCGAACTTCCAGCCTGGAAGGAGGAACACAACAAGTCCCACAAGCAGGTTCGGGCCCGTGTCGAGCACGTCTTCGCCCGGATGAAGACCTGGAAGATCCTCCGCGACTGCCGCCTCAAAGGAGACGGTGTTCACCACGCCATGCTCGGCATCGCACAGATGCACAACCTTGCCCTCGCCGGATAGGCCAGCGGGCCGCACGGCGGCCCACCACGTCCGAGGGTCAGAGATCATTTACGGGACAGCCCTTAGAAGTGAACGAAGCCAGAACGTCCAAGGTCACACCCACCGCCCGCCCGGCAGCCAGCGGCGCGCGGGAGCAGAGCGCCAACCACGAAGGCCCCGACCGAGAGCACGCCCGGGAAAGAAAGGGCAGCAACCCCACCACCTGGCCGACCCGTTGACCACGAACAACCCACGCCCGCACCCCTCGCCCGGCGTGGCGGACCGGACACAGGGTCGCCCGACCCCCGCATCACGCACCCCGGGTCGGAAAGGTCGCCGCTGACGGCGAGGCGGATCTCGATCAACCGGTCGTCGGGCGTACCGGAGTGCTGGACGGCATTCGCGAAGAGCTCCCCGAGGAGGAGCTCGCCGAACGGGGGGTGGTCAAGTGGCGGCGGTGCGTCAGATCTTGCCGGAGAAGGTGTCGCACTGGGTCAGGTCGCCGCTGCGGTAGCCGGTGGTGAACCAGGCCTTGCGCTGGGCGGAGGAGCCGTGGGTCCACGCCTCCGGGTTGATCCTGCCGGTGGCCTGCTTCTGGATCCGGTCGTCACCGACGGCCGCCGCCGCGTCCAGGCCCTGGGCGATGTCCTGGTCGGTGAGGACCGAGATCAGCGGGCGGCCGGTGGAGGGCTGCGGGGTGGTGGTGGCGTGGTGCGCCCACACCCCGGCGTAGCAGTCGGCCTGGAGTTCCAGGCGCACCGAGGCGCTGTCGGCGCCCTGGCGGTCGCCGCCGACCTTCTGCATGGTGCCCAGCAGGTTCTGCAGGTGGTGGCCGTACTCGTGGGCGACGACGTAGGACTCGGCGAACGGGCCGCCCTTGGCGCCGAAGCGGGTGGACAGTTCGTCGAAGAAGCCGAGGTCGAAGTAGGCCATCTGGTCGCCGGGGCAGTAGAACGGGCCGACCGCGGAGGTCGCCGGGCCGCAGGCGGTGGAGACCCGGTTGGTGAACAGCACCGTCTGGGCCGGTTTGTAGGCGACCTTGGTACGGCGCGGCAGCTCGGCGCTCCAGAACTCCTGGAGGCTGTTGGTGACGGCGGTGATCCGGCAGTCCTGGCGCTTGTTGGCGTCCACGCCCTTCTTGCAGGACTGGCGCACCTCGCTGTCGGTGCGCACCCCGGTGGTGGAGGAGGAGCTGCTGCCGCCGCCGTCGGACAGGCCCAGCAGTTGGGGGTCGACCCCGAGGATGACCGCGAACAGCACCGCGATCAGGCCCACCGCCCCGCCGCCGATGGCGACCTTCCCGCCCGGGATGCCGCGCCGGTCGTCCACCTGTGAGGTGTCGAGGTCGCCGTCGTCGTCGAACTGCATGTGCCCCTGCCTGCCCGCTTCTGTCGATCTGTCGGTATGCCGCCGTGCCGATACGTCGGTGTGTCGGTACGTCGGTGTGTCGGTGTGTCGCGTTGGTGACGTTCTGCGCCCCGTGCGGCCCGCTCAGCCTACGGGCAGCGGGCCCCGACGGACGGCAGCCTTCTCAGCCACGCGAGGGACGTCACACGGCGGCGCCGACCACACGCAGCAGTTCCAGCCGGGAGGCGCTCTCACTGCCCGCTGCGGCGGTGTGCACCAGCAGCAGCTGGTCCTGCCCGCCGGCGGCCAGCACCTCGCACTCCAGGTCCAGCTCCCCCACCACCGGGTGGCGCACCCGCTTGCGACCGCTGCGCCGCAGTGCCACCTCGTGGCGCTGCCAGTACGCGGCGAACTCCTCCCCGGTGGCGAGGAGTTCGGCGAGCAGATCGGCTACCCGCCGATCGCCCGGGCCGGCCGCGTGCGCGGCGCGCAGTCCCGCCACGTGGGCGCGGGCCAGTTCCTCGTGGTCCTCGGGCGGGAACAGCGCGCGAGCGGCCGGGTCGGTGAACCAGCGCAGAAGCAGGTTGCGCCGCCCCGACGCGGTGGCGTCCCCGAACACGGCGGCGGCCATCGCGTTCTGCGCCAGCACGTCCCCCAGGTCGGAGACCACCTGGGCGGGCGTGTCGTGCAGACGGTCCAGGATCAGCAGCAGCCCGGGGCGCACGTGCGCGAGCAGCGCGTGCCGGCGCGGCGGCTCGTGGCCGACCAGATGGAACAGGTGGTCGCGCTCGTCCTCGCTCAGGCGCAGCGCCCGGGCCAGCGCAGCCAGCAGCTGCGGCGAGGGCTGCGGGCCGCGGCGCTGCTCCAGGCGGGCGTAGTAGTCCACCGACAGGCCGGCCAGCTGCGCCACCTCCTCCCGGCGCAGCCCGGGGGTGCGGCGCCGGGCCCCGGGCGGCAGGCCGACGTCGGCGGGGGTCAGGCGGGCGCGGGAGCGACTGAGGAAGTCGGCGAGGGCGGGGCGGTCGATCATGAGGTCCAGCATGACGGGCGCCGGGGGCGGTAGCCAGGGAGTACCGGTCCCGGGTTGCGGGCCGCTGTCCGTGGTCCGCTGGAACCCGGCGGGCCGCGGGCCCGGAGGGATCCGAGGGGACCAGGGGGATCCGAGAGGACCGGGGGTGTGGCGGCGTCAGGTGGCTGGCGGATCCGGCGAAGGGGGCCAGGGCAATCGGCTCTGAGCACCCCTTCTCGACAGGCGCTAGGGTCGTCCCCGTGACCGAGTCCCTGTCATCCCTGTCATCCGTGTCATCCCCGTCGTCCTCGTCGTACCTGAGCACGACAGCCGACGCCTACGACGCCCTGGCCGAGCGCTACGCCGACCACGTCAAGGACGGTCTGGCCCGCCAGCCGCTGGACCGCTGCTTCGTCGCCGCCTTCGCCGACCTGGTGCGCGAGGGCGCCCCCACCTCAAACCCCGGCCACGCCCCGGCTTCGGCCCCGGCGCCGGTGGTCGCGGACCTCGGCTGCGGGCCGGGCTACCTGACGGCGGCGCTGCGGGAGCAGGGCCTGGACGCGTTCGGCGTCGACCTCTCCCCCGCCCTCGTCGCCATCGCCCGCCGCAGCTACCCCGGGCTGCGCTTCGAGGTCGGCTCGATGGGCGCGCTGGAGGCGGGTGACGGGGAACTGGCCGGCGTGGTGTCCTGGTACTCGCTGATCCACACCCCGCCCCAGCAACTGCCCTCCTACCTCGCGGAGTTCCGCCGCGTCCTGGCGCCGGGCGGGTACGCGCTGCTCGGCTTCTTCGAGTCCGAGGGCGCCCCGGTGACGGCCTTCGACCACAAGGTGACCACCGCCTACCGCTGGCCCATCGACCACCTCGCCGACCTGGCGCGGGAGGCCGGCCTCACCGAGAGCGCCCGCCTGCTGCGCGAACCCACCGAAGGCGAACGCTTCCGCCACGGCCGCCTCCTGCTGCGCGCCGTCTAGGGGCCGCATCAGGCAACGTTCGCCCTGTCGACGGCCGCGCGTAGGCGTTCATCGGCGGCGTGCTTGTTCCGCCGGCTGGTGTAGCGACGGATCAGGCTGTCCTGTTCCCTGTGGCCCGCGTGGACAGTGCCGTCGACAAACCGGCCCGGCACCCGAACCGGCATCATCTGCCCTTCGCGATCTCTACCGTCTCGCCGACCAGCCGAAGCCGGCGAGCACTGCGTTCCATGTCCACAGCCGTGCAGGATACGCGGCAACCCCGGCCGCGGCAGCTCGATTACCGGCCGTACAAGGTCCGTGATCCCTGGTGCGGGCGCTCAGCCAGGGATCGGGAGTCCCTGGATCGGCGGGTCTCTGTCGGCGACGGGGGCCGGCGGGCAGGCTGGTGGATGTCGGAGAGCACAACTCCTGTGAGGGGAAGCAAGCATGACGAAGATCCTGGTGACGGGGGCGACCGGTTCGGTGGGGCGGCGTCTGGTGCCGCGCCTGGCGCGGTGGGCCGGGGCCGAGGGCGGTTCGGTGCGGGTGCTGGTGCGGGACGCGGCCAAGGCGCAGGCGCTGGGCCTGGGGCTGGACGGGGTGGAGACGGTGGTCGGGGACGTGTGCGAACCCGCCGACCGGGCGCGGGCGTTGGCAGGCGCCGACGTGGTGCTGAACGTGGCGGCCGCGCTGCGCGGGGTGCCGGACGAGCAGGCGTGGGCGGTGAACCGGGACGCGGCGATCGCGCTGGGCCGGGAGGCCGCGAAGGCGGGGGTGGCCCGGTTCGTGCACACCAGCACCAACCTGGTGTACGGGCGGGGGCTGGGCCGCCCGGCCGTGGAGGAGGACCGGCTCGCGCCCGATCCGGCGTGGGGAGTGTACGCGCAGTCCAAGGCGCAGGCCGAGGCGGGACTGCGCGAGCTGGGCGGCGAACTGCCGCTGGTGGTGGCCCGGTTGGCGTTCGTCTACGGGGAGGGCGATCCGCACCTGGCGCAGTCGCTGCACTGGGCCGCGTCCTGGCCGGCCCACCAGCGGCTGGCGGTGGTGCACCACGCGGACGTGGCGCAGGCGCTGTGGCGGGCGGTGGTGACCCCGGGGATCGAGGGCCGCACCTACAACGTGTCGGACGACGCGCCGCTGACCGCCTGGGACCTGCACGTCCTCAACGGCCGTACTCACCCGGGCACTTCGGCCCCGGGGGCGGAGTTCGACCCGTGGGAGGGGCAGGTGTCGACCGCGGCTGCCCGCCGGGACCTGGGGTGGCGTCCGCTGTTCCCGTCCGCGTGGGCGGCGGCGCAGGCCGGGGCACTGTAACCACGCCCCCGCCCGGCCGGCTCCGGCACAGCCGCGCCCGCCCGGCCACCCGCGGCGCGGGCGCCTCCGGCCCGGGCCGAACAGCGGTTACGCGCCCGGCTTCCAGTCGATGAGCTGCTGGAAGATCTTGGGGTCGCCGTCGATGGCCAGGTCCTCCATCGTGAGGCGGCCGTAGTAGAAGAGGACGATCTCGGAGGCGCCGCCGCGCGCGGACGCGTGCGCGACGGTGACGGCGGCGGCGTCTTCGGCCAGGGTCTCGGCCCGGGCTCCGTCGGCGTCCAGGTGCACGCGCCAGGAGTGGCCCTCGGTGGCGTGGCAGTCGACGACCGCGTCGGCGTGCGGCCAGGGGAAGGTCGTGGCGCAGCAGGAGAGCAGGAACTCCTCGGCGCCGTCGAGGGCGACCTCCTGGGGCAGCAGCTCGGGCGCCCCCATGGCGAGTTGGGCGTCGTAGGTGTGCACCGCGGTCTCCTGGACCCGGTGGCGGGCGACGGCCCCGGCGGTCTGCGGGGACTGCGAGTTGCCCCACCACGTCCAGCAGCCGGCCTCGGCGCCGGCGGCGCTCAGGGCGTCCAGCAGGTGCCGCGTCGAGGCGGCCAGCCAGGCCACCAGGGCCTCACGTTCGCGGGGCGGAGTGAGGGCGGCGCGCGCGGCGACCGCCTCGGCGGGCGGCGCGTCGGCGGGGCCGGCGGCGACGATCGCGGCCCAGAAGCGGTCCCCGCCGCCCAGGTGCTGCGCCAGGTCGAAGAGCGTCCACTCGGGGCAGCTGGGGACGGTGGCGTCGAGGTCGGGGGCGGCGGCGATCGCGGCGCGGAAGGCGCCGGAGCGCTCGTCGATCAGACGCAGCAGGTCGGGGAGGTCCAAGGTCGTTTGCACCCCGGATGTCTATCACCGCCCCGGGGCACGGGCCAGCGATTTCGACGGCCGGACGGGCAAGCGGACGGGCAAGCCGACAGGCAAGCCGACAGGCAAGCGGACGGACAGGCAAAGCGGGCGAAGCGGGCAGGGCAGGCAGGCCGGAGGCCCGGGGGGCCCCCCCGGGGGGGGGGGGGGGGTGGCCACCCCCGGGGCTGCCCCGCCGCCCGGGAGGGGGGGGGGGGGAGGGGGGGGAGCGGCAGGGGGGTTGTGGGGGGGTGGTGTC
>NZ_JBVHYH010000080.1:0-42261 GCF_055569135.1 Kitasatospora sp. NPDC029367 | reverse complement strand
AGCTAAGCCTCACAGCGCCGATGGTACTGCAGGGGGGACCCTGTGGGAGAGTAGGACGCCGCCGAACAATCATTCAGAAAAGCCCCCGCCGGGTTCACCGGCGGGGGCTTTTCGCATTTCCGGGGAAGGGGAGACCCGCACTGTGACGCAGGTCACGCCGGATCAAGAACCTGCGCGCTGGATCGGGCGTCTGGCTGGTGTGAGATCACGCAGGAGAGCACTGGACGAGCTGGACGAGGAACGCCTCCTCCGGCTGGTGGCCAGGGGCGACCGCGGGGCGTTCGAGGAGCTGTACGGCCGGACGTCACCGTGGTTGGCGGTGCGGTTGCGCCGTCGCTGCTCGGACGAGCAGATCGTCGCCGAGGTCATGCAGGAGACGTACCTGGCGGTGTGGCGCGCGGCCGGCGCGTTCGCTGGGAGCGCCGTGGGCGGTTCGGCCGTCGGGTGGCTGTGGACGATCGCGGCGCGCCGGCTGGTCGACGCGTTCCGGCGCCGGGCCCACCACGCCGAGCCGCCGATGGCGGCCGCCGAGCGGGCGGTGGTGCCGGGGGCGGAGGAGGAGGCGCTCGCCGGGACGGTCGGCGGTGACGTGGGCGACGCGTTGCGGCGCTTGGCGCCGGAACTGCGCGAGGTGCTGCAGGCCACGGTGCTGGACGGGTTGTCCGTCCGGGAGACGGCCGTGCTGCTCAGACTGCCCGAAGGCACGGTCAAGACCCGTGCCCGGCGGGCTCGGATCGCGATGCGGGAGGCACTGGCATGACGGCGGAACACGCGTCCCGGCGGCTCATCGCCGACTACGCGCGGGGGGACGCGGCGATGGCCGCGGACACCGTGTGGGCGCTGGAGGCCCACTTGGAGACCTGTGCGCCGTGCCGGGCGCTGCTGGCGGCCTCGGTCGTCACCGAGGCGCCCGAGGTCGCCGCGCTGCTGGACACCGTCCGGGCCGGTCTGGTCCCGCAGTTGGACGCCGCGGTCCGGGCGCCCGCCCGTCGGCGCCGTCCGCGGTGGGTGTCGGCCTGGCTGACGCCCGCGACCGGCCCGTGGCTGGCCATGACCGCCGCCGTCACCCTGCTGGCGCTGCTGCTGGACGCGGTCGCGCCGTCGGGGTCGCTCGGCGGTGCCTCGCCGGTGTCGCTGCTGGCGCCCGCGCTGCCGCTGTTCGGCGTCGCCGCGGCGTGGTCGCGGGCCCTGGACCCGGCGTACGAGCTGACCGCCTCGACCGCCCGCGCGGGCCTGCCCCTGCTGCTCAGGCGCACCACGGCGGTGCTCGCCGTGGTCGTGCCCGGGCTCCTGTTGACGGGGTGGCTGACCGGCACCATGACGGCCGCTCAGTGGTTGCTGCCCTCGCTCGCCTTCACGTCCACGGCCCTGGCCCTGGGCAGCGTCGTCGGGGTGACCCGCGCCGCGACCGCTCTGGCGGCCGTCTGGAGCGCCGCCGTGCTGGTGCCCGCCGGGGTCACCGGACGTGTCCCCGCGGCCCTGCGGCTCGCCCTGGAGCCGGGCCGGCTGCCGGTGTGGGGCCTGTTCCTGGTGCTGGGGACCGCTGCCGTGATCGTCCGCCGGAACGCCTACTCAACGTTGTGACAACACCATCGACCCTCGAAAGGGGCCACCGCATGGCGCCCATGACGAGCGCGGCCGACATCGCGCCGAAGACCTACGCCTGGGAGATCCGGGCCAGTGACCTGAGAGTCCGGGTGGGCCGGAAGAAGCTGGCCGTCGACGGGCTGGACCTCTCGCTGGGACTCGGTGCCCACGGCCTGCTGGGGCCCAACGGCGCGGGCAAGACCAGCCTGATCCGGGCGCTCGCGACGGTGCTTCGACCGGCCGGCGGCGAGCTGGAGCTGCTCGGCACCTCCGTCGGCGGGCTGGGCGACCACCGGGCGCTGCGGCGCCGGATCGGCTACCTGCCGCAGGACTTCGGCTACTACAAGCGCTTCACCGTGCGGGAGTTCGTGGAGTACATGGCCTGGTTGAAGGAGGTGCCGAAGCCGGACATCCCCGCGGCCGTTCAACGGGCCGTCGAGCGGGTGGGCCTGGCCGACCGGGCCGACCACCGGATGAAGACGCTGTCCGGCGGCATGGTGCGGCGGGCCGGCATCGCCCAGGCGATCGTCAACGACCCCGCGGTGCTGCTGCTGGACGAGCCCACGGCCGGCCTGGACCCGGCGCAGCGGCTGCGCTTCCGCGAGCTGCTCCAGGAACTGGGCCGGGACACCTGCGTGGTCGTCTCCACCCACCTGGTCGAGGACGTCGCGGCGGCCTGCACCGACGTGGTGCTGTTCGCCGACGGGCGCCTGGTCTTCCAGGGCACCCCGGACGACCTGGCCGCCGCGGGCGGCAGCGAGTACCCGGGCGACAGCCCGCTGGAGCGCGGCTACTCGGCCCTGCTCCGTGACTCCGGACAGCAGGGAGGCAACTGGTGAACGCCCGGGTGCTGCGCACCGAACTGAGGCGCTCCGTCGCCCCGTGGGCCGGCCTGGTCGTCCTGGGCGGCAGCCTGGCGGTCCTCTACGCCGTCAACGGGCTGTGGTGGCGGGGCACCGCGGCGTGGACCGGGCAGTGGACGTCGATGGCGCTGACGACCCGTTCCATGCTGGCCTATCTGTGGCCGCTCTCGGTGGGCTTCGGCGCGGTGTACGGCCTGCGGGACTCCCGCTCGCGGACGGCCGAGCTGCTGGCGAGCACGCCGCGGCCGGCCTGGCGCCGTGCGGCGGTGCCGGCCGGTGCGCTGGCGCTCGCGCTGGTGTCGGGCTTCGGCCTGCTCGTCCTGTGGGGCGGGAGCCAGGTGGCCCTGGGCGAGAGCGACTACCTTCCGGCGGGCTGGCTGCCTATCTCGCTGGTGGCGGCGCTGGCCCTGGCCGCGGGTGCCGTGTTCGGGATGGGCCTGGCGCGGACCCTGCCCTCGGTGCTCACCCCGCCGATCCTGGTGGTGGGCTCCCTGGTGACGGTCATGTACCTGCGGCAGACCACCGACACGGCCCTGCCGTCGGGCCAGGCGCCGAACCGCTTCTCCCAGCTGTCCCCGGTGACCGACATGCCGCGCGAGATGCTGCTGACCCTGTCCGGGGCGGTGGACCTGGGGCAGGCGCTGTGGTTCCTCGGCCTGCTCGGCACCGGCTTCGCGCTGCTGACGGCCTCGACCGTCCGGGCCCGGCTGTTCGCGGCGGCTCCCGTGCTGGCCGGTGCGGCGCTGGCCCTGCTGGTCCTGCCGGCCGACCCGCGCGACACCTGGGTGGTCGACCGGGCCGCCGTGGCCCTGGTCTGCGACGGTCCGGTGTGCGTGACCCGGGCGAACGGCGCGCAACTGCCCGTATTCGCGCCCTCCGGCAAGGAGGCGCTGCGGGTGCTGCACGACGCCCTGGGCGACCGGGCGCCGACCGCGGTCCACGAGGAGACCACGCTGCGCGCGACCGGCGACGACCGTCAGCTCTCCGGCGACACGGTGCTGGTCGACTTCGACGACCCGCTGATCGCCCGTGCGACGGGGGCGGAACTGACCCGCCTGCTGGTCGCCCAGGGCCTGGCGCCGAACTGCCGGCCGCGCACCCCTTGGGAGGGCGGGGGGCTGGACGCCGTCGCGGCGCAGAGCGTCGTCGCGAGCTGGGCCCTCGGCGACCGTCAGCTCCAGCCGTTGCAGAAGCCGGAGGACAACAGGTACTCGCAGGTCGCTTGGGCGAACGCAACGGCTGCCTGGGAGAAGCTGACCGCGCTGCCGCGGGCCGAGCAGCGTGTGCGGATCGCCGAGGTCCGGGCCGCCGCGCTGTCCTGCGGGGACGAGCTGGCGTCGCTGACCGGGGAGGCGTCCCGATGAGGTGGCTGAGCCTGTACGCGCGCTCGCGGCAGGCGTCCGCCTCGGCGGCCGTCGTCCTGCTGGTGGTGCTGGCGGGGTGGGCCTTCGACCACGAGGGCCCGGACCCGATGGGGTTGGGGACGGCGGTCCTGGTCCTCACCGTGAGCGTGGCGGCCGCCTCCGTCGGGCTCGGCGGCCAGGACGCCGGGCTGGACCGGACGGCCGCGATCCGGTGGGTGCCCCGCCGGGCGGCGCACCTGCTGCTGATCGGTGCGTTCGCCGCCGCGGCGCTGCTGGCGCTGCGGCTGGTGGGGTCGGAGCCCGCCCCCACCGGGTACGTGGTCCGGGACGCCGCCGGGCTGGCCGGCCTGGCCGGGCTCGGGGCGGTGCTGTGCGGGGCGCACCTCGCCTGGATCCTGCCGACCGGCTGGCTCGCGGTCACCGTCCTCAGCCCGGCCGCGCCCGGCACCGTGGGGGAGGTGGTGCACTGGATGACCTTCTCCCCGGCCACCACGGTGTCCACCGGGACGGGGTGGGTCCTGCTGGCGGTCGGTACCGCGCTGTACGCCGTGGTGGGCCCGAGGCGCTGACCGTCCGGCGGGTCGAGCGCGTCGGCCGACGCCGGCCGAGTCCCCGGGGGAGGGTCCATGGGCCCCCGGGGACTCGGCCGTTTCACGTCCCCGTGGTGTACGGGGTCAGGTCGACGTTCCAGGTGTGCACGCCGCCCTCGTGGACGGTGATCGCGACCGGCTCGTCCGGGTGCTCGGGGTCGAATTCCGAGCTCACGCTGTGGGTGACCACGGGGCTGGTCCAGGCGGGCAGGTTCCGGTTCCAGGTGCCGTTGTTCGGGGCGACCTTCCAGCGGAACGAGACGCTGTACTCCTGGAGCCAGTACCCGGGGGACATCCGGGCCGAGGTGGAGAAGCCCGGGTTGTCGTTGAACTCGATCTGGTTCTGGGCGTCGACGATGACGGCGTTGGTGTAGTTGGGGCGGTAGGGGCCGTCCTGGACCCAGTCGCGCGCCGAGTCGTGCTCGCCGTAGCTGCCGTCCTTCGCCCGGACGACCTGGACGTTGGAGTCGGTGACCTCCTGCCAGAAGTGGTAGTTGGTGGAGACCCGCTGCGGGGCGCCCGGCGGGTTCTTCAACCGGGCGACCTGCCAGAAGCCGATGTTCTGGTCGTCGTCCATCTTCTGGGTGGCCGGGCCCTCGTAGCCGGACTCGAACTCCAGCACCGGCCGGGCGAGGTCGAGGTTCGCCGCGCGCGCCTTGCCCCGGGTGGTGCGCGCGGGCGGGCTGCTGCCGCGCACCTCGGCGACGTCCGCGTTCCGCTTGGGCATCCGCTGCACCGCGGCCGTGGCCGCCGCCGGGGATCCGGCGTGGGCGGGCGGCGCCTCCGCGCGTTGCAGCGGGGCCGCGAGGGCGCGGACGGCGTTGGCCTCCGCCTCGCGTTCGTAGCGGTCGGAGGGGTCGGAGATCCGCAGGCCGTCGCCGCGGTCGGTGCCGGTCACCGGGCCCTGGCGCTGCTGGATGACGTGGGTGAGCTCGTGCGCCAGGGTGTGCCGGTCGCCGCCGCCCTGCCCGAGCACCACGTGGTTGCCGGAGGTGTAGGCGCGGGCGCCGACCTCGGCCGCGGAGGCGGCGGCCGCGCTGCCGGTGTGCAGCCGTACGTCGGAGAAGTCGGCGCCGAGGCGGGCCTCCATCTCGCTGCGGGTGGGGCCGTCCAGGGGCTTCCCGGCGGTGCGCAGCACCTGGGGGACCAGGGAGCGCTGGAGCGGCAGTTCCTCCGGCCCGGCGCCGTGGGCGCCGCAGTCGTGGCCGCTGTGGCCGCTGTGGGCGCCGTGGGCGCCGGATCCGGCCCGGGCCTGCTGGACGAGGCGGCTCACCGCGGCGTTGCCGAGGGTGCGTTGCAGGGCGAGGGCGGTGCCGGGCCCAGGGCCCGGGCGTGGTGCGCGGGCGGCCGGGGAGTTCCCCCGGTCGCTGCGCTGCTCGGCCTGCCGGTCCGGTTCATGAGCGCGCACGGTGGTCGGATTCCTTCCGCCTTGTGGCGATTCGGTGCATATAAGGCCTCGAAGGCGTCTCCGGTGCGGGAACGGTTCAAAGCTACTGCTGTACTGATGACACGTCAGGAGGGCGTCAAGGGCAGACTTCGCCGTCCCCGGGGGAACGGCCGATTGCCCTGGCAGGCCCCGGCCGGGTTCCCCGGGAGGGCACGTGGCCCGTATTGGTGGGGTTCGAACGGGTTGTCGCCCTGAGCGCGGACCGGGTGTGACGTCCGTCCCGTGTTGACATGGTCACGGGCCGTGAGAGGAGATACGGAAGGGGAAGATCACGGAGGAGAACGGGGTGATTCCGGCGGAAGGGGCCCATTGACACCGTTGGGGCATCGGGTGCACCTTTCCGGTCCGGTCGCGGGAGGGGAGGGCACCGTGTGCACCGGGTCAGTTCCCCTGCCTGATGTCGCTCAACGTTCCGCTGATGTTGAGGAGTTCGTGACAGGTGGCTGCCTGCTTGCCCGAGGCCGGAGTGCCCGGGGACTCGCAGGTCACGCTCGCCGTCACCGCCTGGTCCTCGGAGACCTGGATGGGAGTCACCCAGTGGTAGTCCTGGTTGCGGAAGGTCTCCAAGGCAATGGTGTTGATCACCTTCTGGCCGGCCGTGATGGTCACGACGCCCTGGTCGCCCTGGAAGTTGGCGATCACGAGGTCGGTCATGTCGAAGACCTTGCCGTGCGGCACCTGGTAGCTGCCGGTGGACGCGGCGCCGCCGCCGGTCTGTACGTCGATGGTCGCGGAGCTCTGCCGCCCGGTGCCCGGCTCCGCCAGGCCCGGTCCGGGGGCGGGGCGGCCGCCGCTGCTGGTGGCCTGCCCGGAGCCCGGCTTGCCCGGTGCGCTGGGGTTGCCGCCGGAGGGGGCGCCCGGGCCGCCGCCGGGTGTGCCGGCGGGTGCGGCCGGGGTGGCGCTCTGCTGGGCGACGGCCTGCTGGGCGGCCTGCTTGGCGGAGCTGCGCACCGCCGGGCGGACCAGGGCGAACCAGGCCAGCAGCAGGGCGATCAGTGCCGCCAGGAGGGCCAGCAGCCACTTGGGGAAGATCGGGAGCTGGATGAACTCGCCCTCCAGCACCGGGCGTTGAGCGGCGCCGGGAGGGGGAGTGGGGGCGGGAGTGGCGGCGGCAGCGGTGCCCTCGGCAGCTCCGCCGCCGGTGTCCTTGCCGTCCTTGGTGTCCTTGCCGTCCTTGCCCCCGCCGTCGGGGGCCTTGCCCGCAGGGGCCGGCTCGGGGCCCACCGCGACCTCGAACGGCCAGGAGGCCTGCTTCCCGAACCAGATCAGCTTGCGCGCGCGGGCCTGCAGGCGCAGCTCCCCGGACTCGCCGGGCTCCAGGCGCAGCCGCTCCGGGGTGGCCCGGAAGCGCAGGTCCTCGCCGGCCTGAGCGGGGGTGAGCACCACGGTGTCCGGGGCGTTGCCGAGGTTGCGCACCGAGGTGCGGTAGCGGCCGCGCAGCCAGCCGCGGCGGCGCCGGGGCGCGAGCGCGGCCTGCAACTCCTCGAAGGGCGTCACGGTGACCGTGGTCTCCGGCACCGTCACCAGCTCGGGGCGCTCGGTCGGCAGGACCCGGATGCCGAGCGGGAACTCCCCGGCCCGGGCGGCGGGCGAGCGCGGTGGGGCGAGGCGCACCGTCACCGTCTCGGACGTCCCCGGGAAGAGCGAGACCCGGGCCGGTTCGACCGTCGTCCACGCGGCGCAGTCGCCGACCACCTCCAGCGTGTACGCCTCCACGATGTCCAGGTCGTTGCGCACCGTCAGGGTCGTGGTGGCCACGCCACCGGGCGCCACCGTCAGCGCGGGCAGGCCGAGTTCGGCGGATGTGGTCATGGCGTGACGGTAGGGCCGGAGGACCGTCCGCGGAGAGGGCCGTACGGGCAAGCCGTGGGCACACCCCTTGCCCGTACGGACGGACCGGCCCTGCCCGGCGCCGTCGCGACCGACCAGGCGGGGCCCGACCGAGCCCCCACCGAGCCCCCACCGGGGCCCCGACCGGGCCCCCGACCGGCCCCGCGCCACGGCGCCGGGCCGCAACAGCCGCAGGACCGCAGGAGAATGGAGTGTTCCGATGACATCGATCGAGGCGACCCGCGGAGAAGCCGTCACCAGCCGCCGGGGGCCGGCGGCACCGCCGTCCGTGCCCGCCCGCCCGGCCGGGGCGCGGATCCCGGTGCAGGGGCGCGCCCGGCCGGCCCAGATACCCGTGGCGGTGTACGCCGAGGACCTCATCCTGCAGACCGGGGTGGTCCAACAGCTGCGCCAGCGGCCCGAGGTGGAACTGCTCAGTGAGGCCGACGCGGGCCGGGCGGAGGTCTCGCTGCTGGTCGTGGACGCCCTGACCGAGGCGGTTGCCGACCATCTGCGCCGGCTGCGGCTCGCCACCTCGGGCCGGATCGGCCTGGTGGTCGGCCAGTTCGAGGCCGGGGGGCTGCAGACCATCGTCGAGCACGGCGTCGCCGCCGTGCTGCGCCGCTCGGAGGCGGACCAGGACCGGCTGGTGCACCTGATCACCGCCCTGGCCAACGGCGAGGGGGTGATGCCCGGGGACCTCCTCGGCGAACTGCTCGACCGGATCGGGACGCTCCAGCGCACCATGCTCGACGGACGCGGCCTCACCCTGTCGACCCTGACGGCCCGGGAGGCGGAGATGCTGCGGCTGGTCGCCGAGGGCTTCGACACCAGCGAGATCGCGGCCAAGACCTCGTACTCGGAACGCACCGTCAAGAACGTGCTGCACGAGATCATCACCCGGCTGGGGCTGCGCAACCGGGCGCACGCGGTGGGGTACGCGATGCGGCGCGGCCTGATCTGACCGGGGAGGGGGGCTGCCCCTGAGGAGCAGGAGAAGACCCGCCCCGAGCGGGCAGGACAGCCGCAGGCACGGACGGACGTCCCCAGCGCCCGCGCCGCGGCGTCCTGCCCTTTGCGGACACCGGCCGTTACCCCCGGCTCGGGGGGGGGGGGGGGGGGGTGGGGGGGCGGGGGGGGGGGGGGGGGGGGGGGGGGGGGGGGGGCCCCCCCCCCACCCCCCCCCCCCCCCCCCCCTCCCCTCCCCCCCCCCCCCCCCCCCCCCCCCCCCCTCCCCCCCCCCCCCCCCCCCCCCCCCCCCGAGCCGGTGAGACTGCGGGGGAGACCGCCCCTGCCACCCTGTGAGGTCGAGCGTGATCGGCGCCACCGCCACCCCCCGCCCCGTCCGGCGGCCGGCCCGGGCCGCCGTCGCGGTGCTGCTCGCGCTGGCGACCGCCGTGCTGACCCTGGGCTCCGCCCCCGTGACGCCGAGCGGCCGGGCGGCCCCGGCCGTCACCGCCGAGGACCCGGCCGCCGCACGGATCGTCTACGCCGGCACCAACCACCGCGGCCTCGGCCGGGTGACCGGCGGCGCCTCCAGCACCCCGCTGTTCGGGCCCGGTCCGGTCCACTTCGACCAGGACCCCTCCGCCCGCGGCGGCGAACTGGTCTTCACCAGCCTGCGGGACAGCCCGCTGCCCCAGGTCTACCTGCGCGAGGCGAACGGCGCGGTGCGCCGGCTCACCAACGGCATGGACACCGCCCACCCCGCGCTCGCCCCGGACGGCAAGGGCGTCGTCTTCGAGGCGCTGGAGCCCACCGCCGCCGGCGGCACCCAGCACGTGCTGTGGGCGGTCAACCGGGACGGCACCGGGCTGCGCCGGATCACCGACGGCGCCGCCGACGAGACCCACCCGACCGTCTCGCCCGACGGTCAGTGGGTCGCGTACTCCTGCACCGGCGACCCGGCGCACCGCCAGATCTACCTGCGGCCGTTCACCGGCGGCGCGCCCGTCAAGATCACCAACGTGGCCGTCGGGGACGCCGTCGACCCGACCTGGAACCCGGTGAACGACGACGCCCACCGCAACCAGATCGTCTACACCTGGGACAAGGGCGGCGACCAGGGCCGCACCCTGATGCTCACCTCGCCCACCGGCGGTGACAAGGCGTTCTTCCCCGGCACCGGCTCCACCTGGCGCACCGGCTCCGCCTCCTGGCTGGCCGACGGCACCGGCGTCCTCTTCCTCAGCGCCGACCAGCTCACCTCCCCGCCCCCGGCCCCGCAGCCCGACCCGAACCAGCCGCCCGTGGTGAACCTCTACCGGGCGCCGACCTGCGACTGCACCGACCCCCAACTCCTCTACCGCACCAACCGGTTGATCTCGACCCCGACCTGGCTCGGCACCCAGGCCGAGGGCGGCCCGGTGGTCGAGCAGACCAGCGCCGCCACCGCCAACACCGCCGACGTCCAGGACGTCCGCCAGGACGGCACCGACCCGCGCGACCTCGGTATCAGCGTGCTCACCGAGGACCCGGCCGCCGACACCAACACCAACCCCGACCCCGGCGCCGACCCGCTCTTCCACCCCCGCCCCGGCTACGACCCCTGGTTCGAGCGGCAGAGCTACACGCCCGACGGCCGCCAGCTCGTGGTCACCCGCTACGAGGACTCCCCGGCCGGGCGGATCCAGCGGATCTGGCAGGCCGACGCCGACGGCTCGAACCCACACCCGCTGAACCTCGCCGGCCGCGGGCCCACCGACCGGGACACCGACCCCTCGCTGTCCCCGGACGGTCGGCTCATCGTGTTCAGCCGCAGCACCCCGGCCGCCGGCCAGACCCCGGCCCGCCCCGGCCGGCTGCTGATCGCCCAGGTGGCCACCGGCGCGATCGTCGGCACCGTCCAGCCGCCCGCCGACCAGCCGGGCGCCTCCGACGGCGAGCCGTTCTGGTCCCCCGACGGCAAGCTGATCGCCTTCTCCCGGACCGCCGTCGTCAACGGCAACGCCGGCAACCTGCACATCTGGACCGTCGCCGCCGACGACCTCACCCGGCAGCGCGACCTCAGCCGGGCGGCCTGCCCCGGCAGCTGCAACGTGATCGACGACAGCCCGGTGTTCTCGCCCGACGGCCGACGCCTCGCCTTCAACCGCAAGGCCGGTGACGGCGGCAACAACCGGCAGGACGGCCTCCTGGTCACCTCGCCCACCGGCACCGACTGCGCGGTGCTGCTGCCCGCCGGGCTGCGTGACGACAAGGGCGCCTGCACCCGGCCGCTGCCCGACACCATCGCCACCGGCCCGTACCAGCCGCGGGACGTCGCCTGGACGCCGAACGGCGCCCAGCTGGTGCTCACCTCGCGCCGGGCGCTGCCGCCCAACTCCCCGGAGGGGCTCGGCACCTACGACCTCGCCAGCGGCAAGCTCAGCCCGCTCGACTGGCGGCTGCCCGGACGGCAGAAGGAGCCGGCCGTCCAGCAGTCCGTCCACCTGGCGCTGAGCGCGCCGCCGCGCACCCCCGCCGTGCAGGTCGACGGCGGCACCGACGTCACCGTCACCGTCACCAACCACGGCCCCGCGCCCTCGCCCGGCACCGTACTGACCGCCTCGGTGCCCGGCGGCGCCCGGCTCGGCAGGCTGACCACGCCCGTCGGGACGTGCGACGCGGCCGCGCTGCGCTGCGAACTCGGCACCCTGGCACCGGGCGCCGAGGTGCGGGTGACCGCCACCCTGATCGGTACCCGCACCGGTGACCAGCCGTTCGGGTGGAGCGTCACCGGGGCGGTCGTCGACCCGGACCCGGAGAACGACTCCGCCGAGACGGTCCTGCCGGTGCTGAGCGCGCCCACTCCCACGCCCACCCCGACCCCCACCGCCTCGGCCAGTCCGATCCCCAGCCCGACCCCGACCCCCAGCTCGACCCCGACTCCGACACCCGCGCCGACCACCCCGAGCAGCACGCCGACCCCCGCACCGCCGCCGTCCCCCGCACCGCCGCAGGCCGGCCCCGCCGTCGCGGTCGACGCCCAGCCGAACCCCGGCTACGTCGGCGGCCACGTGACCGTCAGCTACACCGTGCGCAACACCGGCCAGGCCCTCGCCACCGGCCTGCGGCTCACCCTAGGCCTGCCCCCCGGCGTGCCCACCGAGGCACTGCCGCCCGGCTGCCGGGCCGGCAGCTGCGCGCTGGCCGACCTGCGCCCGGGGCGCAGCCAGGTGGTCCGGGTGGTGCTCTCGCCCGTCGCGGTGCTGGACACCACCGTCACCGCCGAACTGACCACCACCGGCACCGACGCCACGCCCGGCCCGCACCGGGCCAGCACCCCGCTGCGGGTCGTCCAGCCGCGGATCGTCGCGGTGCCGCCGATCGGCAAGCCCGGCTTCGTGACCTCCGTGCGCGGCGTGGACTTCCCGCCCG
Source organism: Kitasatospora sp. NPDC029367 (assembly GCF_055569135.1). Lineage (NCBI taxonomy): Bacteria > Bacillati > Actinomycetota > Actinomycetes > Kitasatosporales > Streptomycetaceae > Kitasatospora > Kitasatospora sp. NPDC029367. The sequence goes on along the minus strand of NZ_JBVHYH010000080.1, from coordinate 30,221 downwards.
GCGCCCCCGTCCGCTTCACCTGGAACCCCGGCATCACGGCCGCCGCCGCGCCCACCTACCCCAAGGCGGACGGGACCTTCGCGGGCCAGCTGCTCATCCTGTCCAAGGACGAGACCGGCCCGCGCACCATCACCGCCGACGGCCCCGGCTTCTCCCCGGTCACCACGCCCTTCCTGGTGGTCGAGGGCACCATCGGCCCGCCGGGGGAGGTGGACCGGCGGTGACCCGGGTGAGCGACGAGACATCGCGGCTGCACCGGAAGTCGGCCCGGTCGACTTCCGGTGCAGCCGGGTGGTCGGGTGCGGTGCTGGAGCAGTGGTCGGCCGGCGGCCGGGCCGGAGCAGCAGGGGAGGTGGGGCAGCGGTGATCCACGAGGTCGACGAGGCGCTGCGGCTGCTGCTCGCCGAGGCCGGACTGCCGGAGCGCGGCGTCGAGGTCGTCCTCGACGCGCCCACCCGGGACCTGGCGGCCCGGCGCACCGCGCCGACGGTCAGCGTCTTCCTGTACGACGTCCGCGAGGACACCGGGCGCCGACAGGCTGGCGCCGTCGCCGAACACGACGCCGACGGCCTGGTGATCGGCCACCGCGCCGCGCCGCGTTGGTTCGAACTGGCCTACCTGGTCACCGTCTGGACCAACCGCCCGCAGGACGAACACCGGCTGCTGGCCGAGGTGTTGCAGTGCCTGACCGCCGTCGACGCGCTGCCCGCCCGGCTGCTCACCGGGACGCTCGCCCGGCTCGGACTCACCGTCGGCCTGGACATCGCCGGGCGCGACACCGGTCTGCCGTCGGTCTCCGACGTCTGGTCCGCGCTCGGCGGGGAGCTGCGGCCCTCGATCGACCTGCGGGTGCTCGCCCCGCTCGCCGGGGCGCTCACCCCCGCCGGACCGCCCGTCACCGAGGGGCTGGTGGTGCACGCCAGGGACACCAGCGGGGACACCGGCACGGACACTGCTGGGGACGCCCGGCCGCCCGTTGACGGCCCCGGCCGGCGGCTGCGCTACCGGGGCGCCGCCACCGACCCCGGACCGGACGGCTTCGCCGCCCCCCGCGACCGCGCCCTGCCACCCGGCCGCCGCAGCAGGGGTGGGAGCAGCAGAGGTGGGAGCGGCAGGGGCGGAAGCAGCGGGGGCGGAATCAGGTGAGCCCGGACCTCGCCCTGGCGGTGCCCGGCGTCCCGCCCGACCACGACACCGACCGCGACCACGAGCACGACACCGACCACCTGTGGGACCGCCTGCACCGGGTCGAGCAGCGCGTCCGCGCCGCGGTGCGCGAGCGCCGGGCCGACGACCCGGACCCGGACGACCCGTACCGCGGCCAGTACCTCGGCCCGGAGGCGGTCGAGCGGATCCTGGCCTCCGCCGCCGTGACCACCGGCCACGGCACACCGGCCGGCCAGGACGCGCCCGCCCCGCCGCCCGGCTCCCGGCTGGCCCGGCTCGGCGCCGCCTTCGGGCTGCTCCCGGTCGACCTCGACCTGCTGCTGGTCGCCCTCGCCCCCGACCTCGACCCCCGCTTCGAGCAGCTCTACGGCTACCTCAACGACGACCTGACCCGCCGTCGGGCGACCGTCGGGCTGGCCCTCGAACTGTGCGGGCTGCCCGGGGCCGGGGCCGCCCGCTTCCGCTTCGCCGTGCGGGCCCCGCTGATCGCCGGCGGCCTGCTGGAACTCACCGAACCGGACCGCCCGCTGCTGTCCCGCACCCTGCGGGTCCCGGACCGGGTGACGGCCCACCTGCTCGGCGAGGACGAACCGGACGACGCCCTCGCCGGACTGGCCCACCGCGCCGACCCGGCCGCCCGTCCCGAACCGATGGGCACGGCCGGGGCGTTCACCCCCGCCGAGGCGCAGGCCGTCGACCGGCTGCGCGCGGCCGCGACGGCGGCGGGCGCCGGAGCCGTCTACCTGCTGGACCGGGGCGGCCACGCCGGCCCGCTCGCGGTGGCCGCGCTCGCCGCCGACGGTCGCCCGCCGCTGGTCGTCGACGCCGCCGCGCTGGCCGCCCGCCCGTCGGGGGCCACCGTACGGGTGCTCGCCCGCGAGGCCCGGCTGGCCGGGGGCGGGGTGGTGCTCGGCCCGCTGGACCGGCTGGAGCCCGAACGCCCCGAGCGGGCCGCGCTGTTGCGCGAGCTGTGCGCGGAACTCGCCGCCGTCCCGCTGATCGTGCACGGCCCCCTGGTGTGGGACCCGGCCTGGTCGCGGGAGAGCCCCGTGGTGGTCACCGCCCCGCCGCCGGACGCCGACGGCCGCGCCGGGCAGTGGGCCCGCGCACTGGCCGCCGCCGGCACGCCGCTGGACGAGGAGCTGACGGACGGCCTGGCCGAGGCGGTGGCCGCCTACCGGGTCGACCGGGAGAAGCTGGCGCGGGCCGCCTCGGTGGCCGCCCGGACGGCCGCCGCCGAGCGGCGCCCGGTGCGCGCCGAGGACCTGCGGGCCGCCGTCCGGGCGCAGAACGCCGCCGGCCTGGCCCGGCTGGCCCGCCGGATCGAGCCCGCCGTCGGCTGGCCCGACCTGGTGCTGCCCGACCCCACCGCCGACCGGCTGCGCGAACTGGTGCTGCGCGCCCGGCACCGCGACCAGGTGCTCGGCTGGTGGCGGATGCGCCCCGGCGGCGGCCGCGGCAACGGCGTGATCGCCCTGTTCGCCGGGGAGTCCGGCACCGGGAAGACCATGTCGGCCGAGGTGGTCGCCGCCGAACTCGGCATGGAGCTGTACGTGGTGGACCTCTCCACCGTGGTGGACAAGTACATCGGCGAGACCGAGAAGAACCTGGAACGGATCTTCACCGAGGCCGCCCAGGTCAACGGCGTCCTGCTGTTCGACGAGGCGGACGCGCTGTTCGGCAAGCGCGCCCAGGTCAAGGACGCCCACGACCGGCACGCCAACCTGGAGACCGCGTACCTGCTGCAGCGGATGGAGTCCTTCGACGGGATCGCGCTGCTCACCACCAACCTGCGCGCCAACCTCGACGAGGCGTTCACCCGGCGGCTGGACGTCATCGCCGAGTTCCCGCTGCCCGACCGGGCGCAGCGCCGGCTGCTCTGGGACCGCTGCCTCGGCCCGGCCCTGCCCCGCGGCGACGACCTCGACCTGGACTACTGCGCCGAGCACTTCGAGCTCACCGGCGGCTCGATCCGGGCCTGCGCCGTCTCCGCGGCCTACCTGGCCGCCGGGGCGGGCACCCCGCTGGGCATGGCCCAGCTGGTCGCCGCCGTGGTCGGGGAGTACCGCAAGCTCGGCCGGCTGGTGCTGGAGAGCGAGTTCGGGCCGTGGCTGGAGCGGCTGCGCCCCGCCCCGGGCCCGTCGGGGGCTGCCGGGCGCACATGACCGGAGCGGCAGCGCCCCGCCCCGGAGCGGCTCGGGGCCGTCGGGCGCACCCGGCCGTGCCCGCCGGGGCAGCGATCCTGCCCCCGATCTTGACCGCGGGGACATGTCCCCGGACACCGCCCCGGCCGCAGACTCGGGGGCGAGTGAGACGTAACGACCGGTCATCTGGAGGAGCGCGTATGCCGTCGTACCTGACCCCGGGCGTGTACGTGGAGGAGGTGCAGTCCGGTGCCCGGCCGATCGAGGGCGTCGGCACGGCCGTCGCCGCCTTCGTCGGCTTCGCCGGCAGCGGCCCCTTCCACGAGCCCACGCTGGTGACCAACTGGGACCAGTACGTCCAGCGGTTCGGGGCGTTCACCGAGGGCACCTACCTGGCGCACGCGGTGTACGGGTTCTTCGCCAACGGTGGCGGCTCCGCCTACGTCGTGCGGATCGGCGACCCGGCGCGGCAGGCCACCGGCGGCGCCCCCGCCCCGGCCGTCGCGGCGGCCCCGCCGGTGGAGATCGGCGGCTTCCTGGTGTCGGCCCTGCCCGGTGCGGGCGGCGAGGTGTCCGTCGAGGTCGCCGACGCCGAGGGCGAGAACGTCCCCGACGACCGGTTCCGGCTGATCGTCCGCCGGGGCGCTGAGGTGGCCGAGAGCTACGACGTCTCCACCCGGAAGAACACCAAGGGCTACCTCGTCACCCAGCTGCGCGAGTCCAAGCTGGTCGCCGTCGCCGAGCAGCCCGGCACCGCGCCGAGCCGCCCCGAGCGCCGCACCCACGCGCTCGCCGCCGCCCCGGCCCCCGCGACCGGCCCGGTGGTGGCCGCCGGCACCCGGCTGGACCCGGCCGAGTACGTCGGCGACGCGGCCGCCCGCACCGGCTTCTCCGGCCTGGAGGCGATCGACGAGATCACCATGGTCGCGGTGCCGGACCTGATGAGCGCCTACCAGCGCGGCGACCTTGACGACGAGGGCCTGCGCACCGTCCAGCTCGCGGTGATCTCGCACTGCGAGCAGATGGGCGACCGGATCGCCGTGCTGGACCCGCCGCCCGGCCTCAACGCCCAGCGGATGCGCAGCTGGCGCCAGGACGAGGCCGGCTACGACTCCCGCTACGCCGCCCTCTACTACCCGTGGATCAAGGTGTTCGACCCGGCCACCGGGCGCAACGTGCTGGTTCCGCCGAGCGGCCACGCCGCCGGGGTGTGGGCGCGCAGCGACGCCGAACGCGGGGTCCACAAGGCGCCCGCCAACGAGGTCATCCGCGGCGCCGTCGACCTCGAACTGCGGCTCAGCAAGGGCGAACAGGACCTGCTGAACCCGATCGGCGTCAACTGCGTCCGGGCGTTCCCCGGCCGCGGCATCCGGATCTGGGGCGCCCGCACCCTCTCCTCCGACCCGGCCTGGCGCTACCTCAACGTGCGCCGGCTGTTCAACTACCTGGAGGAGTCCATCCTCCTGGGGACCCAGTGGGTGGTCTTCGAACCCAACGACGACCGGCTGTGGTCCAGCATCCGGCGGAACATCACCGCCTTCCTCACCGAGGAGTGGCGGCGCGGGGCGCTGTTCGGCCAGACCGCGGCCGAGGCCTTCTACGTCAAGTGCGACCGTGACAACAACCCGCCCGAGTCCATCGACCTCGGACAGGTGATCTGCGAGATCGGCGTCTCCCCGGTGAAGCCGGCCGAGTTCGTGGTGTTCCGGCTGGCCCAGTTCTCCGACAGCACCAGCCTCCTCGACGAGTGAGTCGCGGCCCCGCCGCAGACCCACCCGTCGGCCCCACTGTCGATATTCATCGGAAGGTGACCACACGCCATGGCTGAAGGCGATCCGCTCTCCACACACATATTCGGCGTCCAACTCGGCGGCTACAACGTCGAGTCCGTCAAGGAGATCAGCAACCTGACGGTCGAACAGGACGTCGTCGAGTACAAGCAGGTGACCCAAGAGGGCAAGCTGATCGTCCGCAAGCAGCCCGGCGCCCGACTGCCCGGCGAGGTGACCATCACCCGAGGCCTGGACAAGAGCGGCGCGTTCACGGACTGGATCAAGGAGACCCTCAACAACGGGGCGATCAACACCGCCCGGCAGAACCTCACCATCGAGGTCAAGGACACCACCGGGGCCACCCTGCGCCGCATCCAGCTCACCAACGCCTGGGCGAGCCGCTGGGAGGGCCCCACGCTCAGCGCGGGCGAGTCCAGCGCCGCGACCGAGACGGTGACCATCGTGTTCGAGGAGATCCGGGTCGAGTGAGGCGCAAGATCGGCCTTGAGGAGCTGCTGGAAGGCGCCCCGGCCCCGCAGAACCCCGCGCCGCAGCAGGCGGCTCCGGGGCAGGCGGGGCCGGCCGGCCCGACCCGGCGGCAGTCCCCGCACACCGAGTTCGAGTTCGAGCTGCCGCTCGGCTACGTCGACGACGAGGGCACCGTGCACCGCCACGGCGCCATGCGCCTGGCGACCGCGCGCGACGAACTGATGCCGCAGATCGACCTGCGGGTCAAGGAGAACCCGGCCTACCTCAGCGTGGTGCTGCTCAGCCACGTGATCACCCGGCTGGGCGACCTCACCGAGGTGCACACGGGCATCGTCGAGCGGATGTACGCCACCGACGTGGCCTTCCTCCAGGACCTCTACCAGCGGATCAACAGCGAAGGCCACACGCGCGCCGCCGTGACCTGCCCGCACTGCGACGGCGCCTTCGAGGTCGACCTCGCCGGTGGGCGCCTGGGGGAATCGTGACGTACGCGCCTGCTCGGCTGTACGAGGAGATCGCGTACATCGCCTACCACCTCCACTGGTCGCGGGAGGACCTCCTCGACCTGACCCACCACGAGCGCGGGCAGTGGGTGCGCGAGGTCGCGCGGCTCAACTCCCGCATCAGTGAGGGTGGGTGAGGGGGGTGGGGCTGCGGGACTGGATCGGGCGGCGGCGTGGCGGGTCCGGCGCCGGGGTTGCTCCGGGGTCGGGCGCGCGGTCGGGCTCGGCGTCGGGGCCGGGCTCGGGCTCTGACGCGGGTTCGGGCTCGCCGTCGGGCTCGGGCTCGGGTTCCGGGGCTGCCGGGGTCGTGCGGTCGCGCCCGGCGGCCGGGGACGGGGGCTGGCGCGCCGTGGCGCCGCTGGTCTCGACCCTGGCCGGGGCGTCGCCGCGCGGGGTCAGCGACGGTCTGGCGTTCCGCTCCCGGCTCGCCGCCTGGCAGGACCCTTCGCTGAGCGGACCGCTCGGCCACTCCGTGCTGCCCTCCGCTCCGGCGGGCATCCTGCGGGCGGTCGCGGTGCCGGGCACCCCGTCCGTGACCGTCGGCGGCGGGGACGAGCTCGTCCTGCGGCCGAGGCTGGGTGCGGGGGAGGAGGAGCCCGCAGGACCGTTGGAACCGGCGGGACAGGTGGCACGACAGCGGACCGGGCCCGTCCAACGGGCGCTCCGGCCACGGCAGTTGCCCGTGCGGTCGACCGGGTCCCGTGGGGTGCGTACGGGCGGCGCCGATCGGCAGGCCGGGGCTGGGGCTGCGGTGCCCGGTCCGTCCCGCAGTGCCGTTCCGGCGGCGGGTGCGGCAACTGATGCTGTCGAGGCCGGAGTTGTGGAGGCACCCGCTGGTCCGGCGGGTCGCACGGTGCGGCAGCCGGAGGCGGTCGCCGGGGCGCCGCGTCGGAATGGCGTGGCAGGTCCGGCCGTTCAGCGTGCGGTGCGACCGCGGGCCGTCAGCGCGCCGCTGACCGTGGCGCGGCGCCCCGGGTTGTTGCCCGTGCGGCCGGTGGCGGCCGTTCCGGTGCGGAGCGGGGCTACGCCGGAGGTCGTCGGCGAGGTGTCGAGCCGGGGTGCGGAGGTGTCGCAGCCGGTGGCTGTGGCGGAGGAGACGGTCCGTGCTGAGCGGGCGCCCGAGCGCACCGGGTCGGCGGCCCGAACGGCGCCGTCGGGCCCGAGTGGCGCCGCCGACGCGGCAGTGCAGCGGGCTGTGGCGACGCGTGGTGCGGCACCGGCCCGTCCGGTGCTCGGCGCGCCCTTGACGGCGCTGCCCGCGAGTGCGGCGCCGCTGGCCGCCACCGGCCCCCGGGCGGCCGAGTCCGTGCAGGCTGCCCCGGCTGCTATGCCGGTGGTCCGCGCCGAGCCCGGGGCCACGGGTGGCGGGGAGTCCGGGAGTAGCGAGCGGGCAGCGCGTGGGTTCGGGGCTGGGCCCGTCGGCGGCGCGTCCGTCCAGCGTGCGCCGTCCTCGCCGGCCGCTGAACGAGCGTCCCGGGCACTGTCGCGGCCGGCCCCGATCACGCCCCAGGCCTCGACCTCGGCTCGGGCCCAGGCCTCGCCCCCAGCCCAAGCGCCGACCCCGGCCCAAGCGCCGACCCCGACGTCAACCCCGCCCCAGGCCCCGGCGCGCCCGCGCTCGGGTCTGGGTGCGCCCCTCGATGCGATACCGCCGACGGCGGCAGCCGTCGGCCGTGGCGCTCCGTCGGCCGGTGGGCGGCGGCGGGTCCGGCGGGGCTCGGTCGCCCTGCCGGGAAGCGGTGGGCCGAACGCACCGACCGCCGGTGGGGGTGCACCCGTGCAGCGTGCGGTCGAGCACCACGTGACTGGCCCGCACTCAGCAACACCAGTTCAGGCAAGCACAAGTGAGGCATCGTCACACCAGATCCACGCAGCCGCGCCCGGCCCTGCCGGGGTGCCGAGTGCGGCCGGACGTGTCGGCGGCGGCCCGGTGGTTCCGGCTCGTCCGGCCGGGGGCGGTCTGGGCGTGCAGCGGGCCGTCGAATCCACCGCCCCGAGGCGCGGGTTGATCGGGGAGCGTCCGATGGCGGTCGCCCTGGCGGCAGCGTCGGCGCCCTTCGCGGGCGGCGTCGGTGCCCGGCCGGGGTCCGCTGCGGTGCCCGCCGCCCCGCCGGTGGTTCCGGTGGCCTGGCCCAACGCCATTGCGCGCCGTACGGACTCGGAGCCGGACTCGGAGCAGGGTTCGACGGCCGCGCCGCAGCCGAGGTCGGCTCCGGCGCCGCGCGGGGGCCGAGCGGCGGCTGCTGCTCCCCGGCGCGGGACGAAGCCCGGGGGCGGCCGGACCGGCAACGCCGGGCAGCCGCTGCCACCGGCGCTAGGGGGCGTCGTGGCCGCCGGTCGTCCGTCCGGCGGGGGAGTCGGGCACGCGGTGGCAACGGCCGTGCAGCGACTGCGCGTTCGGCGTTCACCGGAAGCCCGGGCTGGCCGGGATGCAGTCGATCGTCCTTCCGTACAAGGGAGTTCGGCGCCCGGCGACGCCGCGCCGACGTCAGCTGCCGCCGACGGCCCCTCGCCCGTCCGCTCCGAACAGCCGCGCGGCACGGTGCCCGTGGCGCAACGGCCGCAGGGAGGTGGCGGCCACAGCCCTGCAGCCGTTCAACGTCTTGCCGCCGCCCAGTCGTCCTCCGGCCACCCGCGCCCCGGGGCTCGGTCCGGCGGGCGGTCGGCCGCGCCGGTGCCCGCGCCGGTGCCCGTGCCCGTGGTCCGCCTCGCGCCGCCGGGCATCCAGGCGCTCCCACGGGCGGCCGCACCGCTGTTCGGTGCGCCCTCACCGGTCGTCCAGCGGGCTCAGTGGCCTTCGGTGGCAGCCGAGTTGTCACCGCAAGGGACGGCCGCGCCGGCCCGCGCCGCGCAGCCCGTACGGCCCGCGCAGCCCGTGGCGCCTGCACAGTCCGTGGCGCCCGCGCTGCCGGTGGTCCCTTCGCTCCAGCGGCTGCCGGGTGCGCCCGGCCCGCTGCCGCAGGCCCAGGCTCAGCCGCTCGCCGTGCTGTCGTCGCCGGTCGTGTCCCGGTCCGTGGCCCCCGGGGTGCCCGCGACACCTGGGGCAGCGCCCATGGCCGCGCGGCCCCTCGGGGCCGGGAGCACCCCATCCGTACCGTCCTCGCCGCCCGCCGCTCACCACTCCGCACCCGGTACGGCGCAGGTGTTGCAGCGGGTGGCCGAGCAGGCGGGGCTGGTGGGGGTGCCGTTGACCGCCGTCCCGGCGCGTCGGCCGACCACCGTGCAGGCGGCGCCGCCGCACGGCGCGCAGTCCGGTGGGCAACGGCCGCCCGGCGGCGCCGAGAAGGGCGGGGCGGCGGCCGAGGGCCCCGACAGGCCCGAGCACACCGGGCCCGCCGACCTGGACGAACTGGCCCGGCGCCTGGTCGAACCGGTCGGCCGCCTGCTGCGCACCGAACTGCGCAGGGGCCGGGAGCGGGCCGGGAAGCCGTACGACCTGCGCCGCTGAGCGCGGGCCGGCGCCGGACGGCCGCCGGGGGACCGGATCGACGTTGACCGTGAGCAGCACAGCAGGAACAGCAGGAGGCGGGGCCGATGACCGACAACATCTTCGCGAGCAGTGTGTTCTTCAGCCTGACGATCGGCGGGAACGACCTCGGCGAGTTCACCACCTGTTCGGGGCTCGGCGCGCAGGTCGAGATCGAGCAGTACGCGGAGGGCGGCAACAACGGTTTCGCCTGGCAGCTGCCGGGCCGGATCACCTGGACGAACATCACGCTGAGCCGCGCGGTCACCGCGGACACCGCCAAGATCGCGCGGTGGCTGAACGAGATCGTGCGGAAGGTCGAGCCGAAGGACGGCGAGATCGTGGCGCTGCGGCCGGACCTGAGCCGGATCGTCGGCTGGCAGGTGCTCGGGATCGTCCCGGTGCGTTGGGAGGGGCCGTCCTTCGACCCGTCGAGCTCCCAGCCGGCCATGGAGTCCCTGGAGATCGCCCACGCGGGCCTCCGCCCGTCCTGAGCGCGCCTCTCACCCCTCCCTCTCCCCCCAAGCACCCAAGGAGCAGCAGGATGTCCTCGGCGGTCCCCGCGAGTGTCACCCGGGCGCAACTGACCATCATGGAGCCGCCGGCCACCGTCGGCGCCCAGCCCGGCGGTGCGATCGCGCGGCTCCCGCTCCAGTTCAACCCGGCGACCCTGGTGCTGCGCAAGTCCACCGAGTGGCGGCGCACGCCGTCCCGGATGGCGGGCCAGTCGGCCCTGCCGGAGTTCGTCGGCAGCGGCCCGCGCTCGCTCTCCCTGGACGTGTTCCTGGACTCGACCGCGACCCACGACAACTCGGTGGAGCGGGCGGTGGAGCAGCTGATGACGGCCTGTGTGCCGACCCCGACGAGCCTGGCGCGCAAGACCCCGGCCAGCCCGTGGATCCGGCTGGACTGGGGCACCTTGAAGACGACCTCGTTCAACGGGGTACTGACCGGCCTGTCCGTCACGTACACGCTCTTCGACGTGGACGGCAACCCGCTGCGCGCGGTCTGCTCGCTCTCCATCGACGAGGCGAGCGTCGACCCGGCCGGGCAGAACCCGACCTCCGGCTCCCCGGAGGCCCGCAGCACCCACCGGGTGATCGCGGGCGACAGCCTGCCGCTGCTGGCCTGGCGGGCGTACGGGGACGCGACGGCCTGGCGGACCATCGCGGAGGCGAACGGCATCGACGACCCGCTGGTGCTGGTCCCGGGCGCGGAGCTGATCGTGCCGGGCATCGACGAGCTGACCCGGGGCGGTGCGGCATGACCACGCCCGAGGCCCGGGGCGGCCGGCCGTTCGCCGCGGATCCCGTCGTCGAGGCGCCGGGGCCGCTGCCGCCGGTGTGGGCGGCGCAGCTGGTGTCCTGCGACATCGAGGAGAGCGTGGGCCTGCCGGACACGGCGGTGCTGAGCTTCCGGGACGCCGACCACACCTTCCTCTCCGCGACCGGGATCACCATCGGCACCGAGCTGCGGGTCTCCGTGGTGACGGTGCAGGGCAACACCCGGGTGCGGCTGTTCACCGGGGAGGTGACGGCGCTGGAGCTGGAGGTGGACACCACGGGCTCCTACACGGTGCTGCGGGCGGCGGCGGTGACCCATCGGCTGATGCGCGGGCGCCGGGTGAAGGCCTTCCGGAACATGACCACCGCCGACATCGTGCGCGAGGTGGCCACGGGCGCGGGCCTGGCCTGCGGGCGGGTCGACTCCTTCCCGGTGGTGCACCAGCAGCTGTCCCAGGCGAACGTCCCGGACTGGGAGTTCCTGCAGTTCCTGGCGCAGGAGAGCGGCGCGCAGGTGCGGGTGGACGACGACGGCAAGCTGGAGTTCGTCCGGCCGCAGCCCGCCTCCTCGGCCCCGGCGCCGAGCACGCCCGCGCCGCAGAACCCGCTGGTGCTGGAGTACGGGCGCAACCTGCTGGAGCTGCGCGGGGTGCTGACCGGCGCGGCCGGGGCGGACACCGTCGAGGCGCGCGGCTGGAACGTCACCACCAAGAGCGCCCTGGTCGCCACCGAGCCGTCGGTGGCCTCGACGACCGTACTGCCGGGGCTGAGCCCCTCGGTGGTGGCCTCGGCCTTCCCCGGCCAGGCCAGGCTGACCGTCGCCGACACCCCGTACCGCACCCAGGCGGAGACCGCCGCCGTGGCCCGTTCGCTGGCCGCCTCGGTGGCCGGGGGCTTCGGCGAGCTGGAGGTGGTGGCCGAGGGCAATCCGCGGCTGCGGGCCGGCACCGCCGTCGCGCTGGGCAACGTCGGCGCGGCCTTCTCCGGCCGCTACACCGCCACCGGGGTGCGGCACCTGCTGGAGCCGTTCCGCGGCTACCGCACCACGGTGGTGGTCAGCGCCTCACCGGACCGTTCGCTGGCCGGGCTGACGAGCGGCGGCAACGCGCCGCCGCGCGGGCCGCGGATGCCGGGCCTGGCCGTCGCCGTGGTCACCGACGTCCGGGAGCCGGGCGCCGGGCAGCGGGGCTGGGTCCGGTTGAAGTTCCCCTGGCTGGACGACAGTTACGTCTCCGACTGGGTGCGCACCGTGCAGTGGGGCGGCCACGGGGGCGGCGGCGTGGTCAGCCCGGAGGTCAACGACGAGGTGCTGGTGGGCTTCGAGCAGGGGGACCTGGACAGCCCGTACGTGCTGGGCGGGCTCTACAACGGCGTGGACCGGCCCTCGCCGCACGACGTGCCGCTGGTCGACGCGACCGCCGGCAAGGTCAACCGCCGTTCCGTGGTGTCCCGTTCGGGCCACCGGCTGGAACTGCTGGACGTGCCGGGCGGTAGCTCCGGGGTCCGGCTGGCCAGCGGCGACGGGAAGCTGGAGGTCCGGCTGGACCAGCAGCGCGGGGAGATCCTGCTGACGGTGCACGGCGGGGTCGGCGGGGCGGGCAGCACGGTGCGCCTGACCTCCTCCGGCATCACCCTGGACGCGGGCACCGGCGAGGTGAACGTGCGCGGCGGTTCGGTGACCGTGCGCGGCACGACCGCCGTCACCGTGGACGGCGGGGCCGAGGCCGTCCTCAAGGGGGCGTTCGTGCACATCAATTGACGGACCATCAGGACAAGCAGCAGGATCGTGCCCGGCAGGGCGCCCTCGGAAATGGAGACCGCACATGCCCCCCGCAGCCCGGACCGGCGACCCGACCGACCACGGCGGCGTCCTCACCACCCCGCCGCCGGGTGCCGTCAAGGTCGCGACGGTGCTGATCGGCGGCCGCCCCGCCGCGGTGGCCGGCAGCGTGCACGCCTGCGTCCCGCACGTGGAGCTGGGCCCCGCCAACCTGGTCGAGCCCCAACTCGGCGGGCTGACCGGGGGAGTGGTGCTGATCGGCGGACTGCCCGCGGCCCGGATGGGCGACAAGACCACCTGCGGTGCCACCATCATCGCCGGGGCGTTCAACGTGCTGATCGGCGGCGCACTGTGAGCGAGCGCGGCGAGCGGGTCATCAACAGGCGCGCACGGGCGAACGCCCCTGCCCGGCGCAGCGAGGCGGGCGCATGAGCAACGACTTCATCGGCCGCGGCTGGGCCTTCCCGCTGCGGGTGAACGCCACCGGCGGGATCGGCATGGTGGAACGGGACCGGGAACTCGCCGAGGCGATCCGGCTGATCCTCGGCACCGCCCCCGGCGAGCGGCCGATGCGCCCCGAGTTCGGCTGCGGCATCCACGAGTACGTCTTCGCCCCGGGCGACAGCACCACCGCCGGGCGGATCGCCCGCGAGGTGCGGATCGCACTGGAACGCTGGGAGCCGCGGATCACCGTCGACGACGTGGTGATCGCCTTCGACCGGGTCGACGAGGGCACGCTCTACATCGACGTCCACTACACCGTCCGCGCCACCAACGACCGCCGCAACCTGGTCTTCCCCTTCTACACGATCCCGGAGTCCCCGGGGGCGGAAGCCCTCGACCCGCAACCGGCCGCCGCCGCCGACGGAGGTGCCCGCTGATGGCCCTGCCCTCCCCGAACCTGGACGACCGCCGGTTCCAGCAACTCGTCGACGAGGCCAAGCGGTACGTGCAGCAGCGCGCGCCGGAGTGGACCGACCACAACGTCTCCGACCCGGGCGTCACCCTGATCGAGACCTTCGCCTACCTGGTCGACCAGCTGCTCTACCGGCTGAACCGGGTGCCCGAGAAGAACTACACCGCCTTCCTGGACCTGCTGGGCATCCGGCTCTTCCCGCCCGCCGCGGCCCGCGCCGAGGTCGACTTCTGGCTCTCCGCCCCGCAGCCCGAGACGGTCCTGCTGCGCGCCGGCACCGAGGTGTCCACGCTGCGCACCGAGACCGACGAGGCGGTGGTCTTCGCCACCGCCGAGGACCTCCCGGTCGTCCCCAGCGCACTGGAGCGGCTGGTCACCGTCACCGCCGCGGGCGAGCAGGCCGACGTCACCGGACGACTGGCGGACGGCGTGGACGTGCGGTGCTTCCAGCCCCGCCCGGCGGCCGGGGACGCCATGCTGTTCGCCCTGCCCGCCGTGGTGCCGCGCTGCATCCTGGCCGTCCGGCTGGACAGCCGGGTGGAGGGCGTCGGCGTCGACCCGCGCCAGCCCCCGCTGGTCTGGGAGGTGTGGGACGGCGCCCGCTGGATCGCCTGCGAGACCGGCAGCGACACCACCGGCGGCCTCAACCGGCCCGGCGAGGTGGTGGTGTTCGTGCCCGCCGGGCACACCGCCTCGGTGGTGGCCGGCCGGCGGGCCGGCTGGCTGCGCTGCCGGGTCACCGAGCCCCGGCCCGGCCAGCCGTTCTACTCCGAGTCCCCGACCGTGCGCCGGGCCGAGGTGTTCACCGTCGGCGGCACCGCCACCGCCGTGCACGCCCGGACCGTCACCGACGCGCCGCTGGGCACCTCGGAGGGCGTCGCGGGCCAGCGCTTCCGGCTCGCCCGCCCGCCGGTACTGCTGGACGGCGGAGCGCCGGTGGTCGAGGTCTCGGCCGGCGACGGCTGGCAGCGCTGGACAGTCGTCGAGCACTTCGGCGACTCCGCGCCGACCGACCGGCACGTGGTACTGGACGCCACCAACGGCGAGTTCCTCTTCCCGCCCGCCGTCCGGGAGCCCGACGGCAGCCTGCGCGCCTTCGGCGCGGTGCCGCCCAAGGGCGCCCAACTGCGCGTCCCGCAGTACCGCACCGGCGGCGGGATCGCGGGCAACGTCGCCCGGGGCACCGTCACGGTGCTGCGCAGCTCCGTCCCGTACGTCGCCCGGGTGGACAACCGGGAGGCGGCCCGGGGCGGGGTCGACGGCGAGACGGTGGAGAACGCCAAGGCGCGCGCCCCGCACCAGCTGCGGCTGCAGGAACGCGCCGTCACCGCAGGGGACTTCGAGCTGATCGCCCGCCAGGCCGCGCCCTCCGCCGCCCGGGTCAGCTGCGTGCCCGCCACCGGCGGGGAGGCCGGGGCGGTCCGGGTGCTGGTGGTGCCGGACGCCGTCGCCGACGAGGGCGAGCGGCTGCGGTTCGAGCAGCTCATCCCGGACGAGCAGGTGCTGGCCGAGGTGGCGGCCGCGCTGGACGAACGGCGGCTGATCGGCACCCGGGTCCTCGTCCAGCCGCCCGCCTACCAGGGCGTCACCGTGGTCGCCCGGCTCACCACCCGCGCCGCGGACCCCGACCGGGTCCGCGAGGCGGTGCTGGACGCGCTCTACCGTCACCTCAACCCGCTGCGCGGCGGCGCCGCCGGCACCGGCTGGCCGTTCGGCCGGGCGGTGCAGTACGGGGAGGTGTTCGCCGTGCTCCAGCGGGTGGCCGCCGTCGCGGGCGTCGAGGAGCTGCGGCTCTTCCCGGCCGACCCGATCACCGGCCGCCGGGGCGCGCCCGCCGAGCGGGTCGACGTCCCGCCGGACGCCCTGGTCTTCTCCCACCAGCACCAGGTCGTGGTCACCGCGGTCGCCGAGGACGGCACCTCATGACCAGAGCCGCCGTCCCCGGGCTGCCCAGCCCGCACCCGATCGGCGAACTGCTGCCCGCGCTCTTCGCCGACGACGACTTCGCCCAGCGCTTCACGGCCGGCCTGGACACCGTCCTCGCCCCGGTCTTCGCCACCCTGGACAACCTGTCCGCCTACTTCCGGCCCGAACTCGCGCCCGCCGACTTCCTCGACTGGCTGGCCTCCTGGGTCGCGGTCGAGGTCGACCCGGCCTGGCCGGAGGAGGTGCGCCGGGCGGTGGTCGGGCGCGCCGTGGAACTGCACCGCTGGCGCGGCACCCGGCGCGGACTCACCGAGCGGCTGCGGCTGGTGCTGGGCGCCGGAGCCGAGATCACGGACGGCGGCGGCGCCGTCTGGTCCACCGACCCGGACGGCGAGCTGCCTCCCGCACCGGGCGGCGGCGGGGTGCTGGTCCGGGTCTGGCCGCTGGGCGGCGCGGGGCTGGACGAGGACCAGGTGCTGGCCGTCGTCCGGGCCGGCTGCCCGGTCCACCTGACCTGCCGGGTCGAGATCCTGCCCGGTCCACCCGGGCGAGCGGAGGGCTGACGGATGCCGGTGTGTCCCGAATGCGGCACGGCCAACGCGGAGGGCGACGACTTCTGCGGCAACTGCGGCGCCTACCTGGGGTGGTCGCGCCGGGCGCCCGCCGCGGGGGCCGGGGCCGCTCCGGTCGCCGGGCCTGGGCCCGCTCCGGCGCAGGCGCAGGCCTCGGCGCAGGCCTCGGCGCCGGCGGCGTCCGAGCCCGAGTCCGCTGCGCCTGCTGCGCCTGCTGCGCCTGCTGCGCCTGCTGCGCCTGAGTCTGCTGCGCCCGAGCCGACCGCCCCCGACACCTCGCGTACCTGGCGGAACGTCTCCCGACGGGTCACCAGCCGGAGCCGGCGCGCCCAACCGGCCGCCCCGGAGCCCGCTGCCGCAGAGCCTGTTGCCCCGGAGCCCGCTGCACCGGCACCGCCCGTCGAGGAGCCGCCCGTCGAGGAGCCGTCGTCCCCGGCGGCCGTCGAGACCTCGCGCTCGACCTCCACCCGGGCGCGGCCCGTACCGGCTCCCGCACCGGAGCCGGACCCGAAGCCGCAACCACCCGCCGTACCGCCTGCGGCACCGCCCGCCGTGACACCCGCCGCACCGCAGAGCGACCCGGTCGCCGTGCAGCCCGCCAAGCCCGTCGCGCCGCGTCCCGTCGTCCGGGCCTCCGCCGTCGAGGAGGCCCAGGACGGCCCGCCCTGCCCCCGCTGCGGCACCCCCAACCTGCCCGAGCGCCGGTTCTGCCGCCGCTGCGCGGCCCCGCTGACCGTCACCGCGGCCGCCCCGGAGCTGCCCTGGTGGCGCACCCGGTGGCCGTTCCGGCGCCGGGTGCGGATCGGCGGCTCGGGCAACGCGCTGCGCCGCACCATCGCGCTGATCGTGCTGCTCGCGCTGGTGGTGGCGGGGGTCCTGCTCTACCCGCTCGGCAAGAACGCCTACCAGGACGTGCTGGACAAGCTGGGCAGCACCGCGCCGGTCTCGCCCTCGCTGACCACGGCGTCGGCCGCGGTCGAGGGGCACCCCGCGAGCGCGGCCGACGACGGCCTCTCCAACACCTACTGGGGCGCGCCCGCGATCGGCGACTCCGTCGACTTCACCTTCCGCACCCCGTTCCGGCTGGTGGACCTGATCGTCCACACCGGCGCCTCCGCGGACCCGGAGCAGTTCCGGCAGCAGGCCCGCCCGCTGGTGCTCGCCCTGGAGGTGACCGCCTCGGACGGCGAGGTGCACCGCAAGCAGGTCACCCTCAACGACCAGCCGGGCCCGCAGACCGTGGCGACGGGCATCAGCGACGTCGTCCGGGTGAAGCTGACCGTCCGCGAGGCGGCGGGCACCGGCCCGGGCCGCACCGTGGCACTGGCGGAGGTGGAGTTCTTCAAGCGAACGTGAAGGGGTGCCCGCCGCCGCCGTGGTGTCGCCGGTCGCCGGTGCCCGCCTCGGCGGCGGCGCTGCTGGTGAAGGCGACCGAGAGGTCCGCCGGGGTCGCGCCGTGGGCGCCGAACAACGGGGATCAGACGGCGGGCTGGTCGTGGGTCGAGCAGTGGATGCCGCCGCCGCCGGAGGCGATGGTGTCGATCTGCACGGGGACGATCTCGCGGTCCGGGAACTGGTCCTTGAAGACCTCCCGGGCGTGCCCGTCGGCCTTGGCGTCGCCGAACAGCGGCAGGTACACGCCCTTGTTGCCGATGTAGAAGTTCATGTACGAGGAGACGAAGGCGTCGCCCCGGCCGGTGATCCGGTCCGGGTCGGGCTGGCTGATCTCGATCACCTTGAGCTTTCTGCCGGTGGCGTCAGTGGCGTCCGCGAGTACGGCCCGGGCCTGGTCGGCGGAGCGGGACCAGACGTCCGCGGGCATGCCGGGGAAGGCCCGGTCCAGGAGGACCACGCCGGGGGCGGCGAACCGGGCCAGGCAGTCGACGTGGGCGTCGGTGATGTCCTTGCCCTTGACGCCGGCCAGCCAGATCACCTTGGTGATGCCGAGGGCCTGCTTGAGCTCGGCCTCGATCTGGTCGCGGTCGCGGCCCGGGTTGCGGTTGGCGTTGACGATCGAGCTCTCGGTGACCATCAGGGTGCCCTGGCCGTCGGTCTCGAAGGAGCCGCCCTCGGCGACCAGCGGGGTCTCGACGCGCTCGACGCCGAACCTGGCCAGCACCGTCCGGGCGATCTTGGAGTCGTTGGCGTGCTGCTGCTTGTCGCCCCAGCCGTTGAAGTTGAAGTCGACGCCCTTGACCTTGCCGCCCTCCTCGACGAACACCGGCAGGGTGTCGCGGGCCCACAGGTCGTCGACGGCCACCGGCACCACCT
Organism: Kitasatospora sp. NPDC029367; assembly: GCF_055569135.1. Lineage (NCBI taxonomy): Bacteria > Bacillati > Actinomycetota > Actinomycetes > Kitasatosporales > Streptomycetaceae > Kitasatospora > Kitasatospora sp. NPDC029367. The sequence continues at coordinate 11,932 of NZ_JBVHYH010000080.1, read as the reverse complement.
CGACGGCGGAGCCGCAGGCCTTCTGGGCGGCCTCCTGCTGCTCCGGGCGGGCCATCATGACGACGGGTTCGCGGGCGGCGATGGCCTGGGCGAGGCCGGCGATGTCCTTGCGGACCTCCGGGAGCTGCTCGCCCCAGACGCTCTCGGAGGCGGGCCAGGACATCACGGTGCGCTGGTGCTTCTCCCACTCGGCGCCGAAGCGCCGGGGGCCGGGCGTGCCGGGCTGCTGGGACGGCGGCACGGCGCCGTCGGGGGCGCCGAGGCCGTCGGGGTCGCAGGCGGTCAGGCCGAGAGTGAGGACGCCGACTCCGGCGCCGACGCCGGTGATGGAGCGGATCATGCTGCGGCGGGACATGGCGTTGGTCATACGGGCTCTCCGGGCAGGGGTCGAGGGTGGTCCGGGAAGGACAACTGGTGCGGCTCGGGCTCTGGCTCGGGCTCCGGCTACGGCAGCGGCTCGTGCATGGTCGAGCAGTGGATGCCGCCGCCCCCGGCCATCAGCCGGTCGACGTCGAGCTGGACGACGTGGCGGCCGGGGAAGGCGGCGGCGAGCGCGTCCCGGGCGGCGGCGTCCTTGTAGGCGTCGCCGAACTGGGCGGTGATGACCCCGCCGTTGACGAGGACGAAGTTGAGGTAGGAGTCGACGAACCTGGAGCTGCGGGAGCGGACGCTGTCCGGGCCGTGCACCGGGATGACCTGGAGCCGGCGGCCGCGGGCGTCGGTGGCGGCGGAGAGGATGGCGAACTGCTCGCGGGCGTCGCGCGCCCAGGAGTCGTTGCGGTCGGCCGGCGGCAGCTGGACCATCACCACGCCGGGGCGGACGAACCGCGAGGTGACGTCGACGTGGTCGTCGGTGATGTCCTCGCCCTTGATACCGGGCAGCCAGATCATCCTGTCCGCGCCGTAGGCCTCCAGGACGGCGTCCTCGATCTCGTCCCGGCTCATGCCGCGGTTGCGGTTCTTGTTGACCAGGCTGCTCTCGGTGGCCATCACGGTGCCGTCGCCGTCGGTCTCGACCGCCCCGCCCTCGCCGACGAAGTCCGCGTAGGAGTGGCGCAGGCCGCGGTGAGCGGCGATCCGCTCGGCGGCCCGGGCGTCGTCGTGGTGGACCTGCTTGTTGCCCCAGCCGTTGAAGTTGAGGACCACGGCCTCCAGGCCGCCGTGGCCGTCCCGGCGGAACACCGGGGCGATGTCGCGCATCCACAGGTCGTCGGTGGGGATCGCGGTGGTCACCTCGACGGACGGGCCGCACCTCGAGCGGGCCTTGTCCGCGGTGTAGTCGTCGGGGGCGCACATGACCACGGGCTCGAACCGGGCGACGGTGCGGGCGATCAGGGCGATGTCCTCCTGGACGCCGCCCAGGCGCAGCCCCCAGACGCCCCGGCGGGAGGGCCAGGACATCCAGGTCCGCGCATGGGGGACGTCGTCGGCAGGCACCCAGGGGCCCGACTCGCCGGAGTGGTCGTCGTGGTAGCTCACGGTGGTCTCCTGATCGTGCGGGGATGCGCAGGTGCCGTTCGCGCCGCGGCCCGGGACCGGTCCGTGGTCGGGGGAAGGGCCGCGGCCGTCTCCACTCTCCGGGTGACGGCGCGTGGGCGCAGAGCGGGACGGAGTCAACGGACGGGGCGGCCGGCGCCTGCTGCCCCCTGCAGCGTTGCACTGACTAAAAAGTCAGTCAAGTTTGGACATGCGCCGTGACTCTTGCCGCAGGGAGCGTCACGCAGCGCGCCGTCCGGGCCCGCCCGTTGCACGGTTCAGGCGTCGAGCCGGGCGATCTCGGTGTCGATCGCCTCGGCCATCAGGGCGCGGGCGTGCGCCAGCGGCAGGCTGCCGCTGAGCCAGCGGGTGCTGAGGCCTTCGAGCAGTGCGGTCAGCCGCTCCGCCGCGCCGGCCAGTGCGACCGCCGAGGACATCGGCTGTACGGCGCCGAGCAGTCCGGCGACCTCCTGCACCCAGACCCGGGTGGCGCGGGCGAGGTCCTCGCGCAGGGTCTCGTCGAAGACGGCGCTGGCGCGCAGCTCGCCCCAGGCGGTGCTGTTCTCCCGGACCTCGACGCTGTCCTGGAGTTCCAGCAGCAGGGTCTGCTCCAGCTCCTCGCGCGGTGTCAACGGCGGTGCGTCCGGGGCGCGTTCGGTCGTGTAGCGCTCGGCCCGGTCGTTGATGAACTCCAGCGTCTGCCGGAGGATGCCGGTGCGGTCCTTGAAGTGGTAGTAGATCAGCGCGGTGGACACGCCCGCCTCGGCGGCGAGCTCCTCCACCCGCAGCCCGCGCACCCCGCGCCGCGCGATCACCCGCGCCGCTGCTTCCATGATCGACGTTTTCCTACTGGCCACGGTCCACCACCTTACCCGCGGGGCGCGCCAAGATCACTCCGCATGCTGAAAGTCCCGTCAGGTGGGATGCCGGGGGGTGGGCCGTACGTCCTGACGACTTTCGGACAAGCTGCGCCCCGGGAGTGGAATTCTCCGATCCTCCGCTGAACTTTCACGTCTCCACCACCTAGGGTGACTCTCGTTCGACCGCCGGGCGGACCGGCGCAACGGGGGCACCTCAACCTCCTCAACACTCCAGGAGCACACCGGACATGATCCTGCGTCAGATAGTGAAGTGCGTGAGGGCCCTGGCGACCGGCCGGGGCGCGGGAGCCGCCGTGGCGTCGATCGCCCTGGTCGCGGCCGTCGCTCTGGGCGGCACCGTCTCCGGTATGTCCACGGCCGAGGCCCGGACGGCGGGCTGGGGCAACGGCGGCAAGTGGAGCTGCTCCGGGCAGCCCGTCGCCGCCGGGAACGTCATCACCGACCACGACCCCAGCGGGTGCAGCGGCGCCGGCTCCTGGTACCAGCAGCCGGCCAAGGACGGCATCTGGACCTGCTCCGGCTCCCCGGTGGTGGCCGGCTACGTGATCACCGACCACCAGACCACCGGCTGCCGGGGCATGGGCTCCTGGCGGCACAACCTCGTCCACGACGGCATCTGGACCTGTTCCGGCTCGCCCGTCGTGCCCGGCTACGTCATCAGCAACCACTTCCGCAGCGGCTGCGGCGGCATCGGCAACTGGCAGCACAGCCTCCCGCACGACGGCATCTGGACCTGCTCGGGCTCCCCGGTGGTGGCCGGCTACGTGATCACCGGCCACACCGTGGCGGGCTGCGACGGCGCCGGCTCCTGGCGCCACAACACCGCCCGCGTCGGCCTCTGGACCTGCCCGGGCTCGCCCGTCCCGGCCGGCTTCCGGGCCACCCAGTACAACGCCGGCGCCTGCGACGGCCTCGGCGGCTGGGTCCTCGCCCGCGCCTGACGCACCGGCACCGGGCAGGTCGCCGTACGACCTCCTCGTACGGCCTCTCCGTACGACCTCTCCGCGCGGCCTCTCCGTACGACCTTCTCGTCCCGGCCGGCCCGGTCCCCGTCCTACCGGGCCGGGTCGGCCAGGACGGCCTGCGCCGCGTTGTGCCCCGGGATACCGCTGACCCCGCCGCCGCGGACGGCGCCCGCCCCGCACAGCAGCACGTTCGGGTGCGCCGTCGCCACGCCCCAGCGGGCGGCGGGGTCCGCCCGCCCCTCCCCGCCGTCGTCCCCGTCCCCGTCCTCTTCCTCGATGAAGGGGAAGGCGAGGTCGCGATGGAAGATGTGCCCGCCCGGCAGCCCGAGCTCCCGCTCCAGCGCCGGCGGCGTCCGGGCCTCCACGCAGGGCCGTCCGTCGGCGTCCACGGCCAGGCAGTCGGCGATCGGCTCGGCCAGCACCGCGTCCAGCTGCGCCAGGCTCGCGGCCAGCGCGCGCTCCTCGGCCGCCGGGTCGCCGAACAGCCGGGCGGGCATGTGCAGTCCGAAGAGCGTCAGGGTCTGGTACCCCTGCCGGACGGCCTCCGGCCCGAGGATGGACGGGTCGGTGAGGGAGTGGCAGTAGATCTCGGACGGCGGTGCCGAGGGCAGTCGGCCGGCCAGCGCCTCGGTGTACGCGGTCTCCAACTGCCGGTAGCCCTCGGCGATGTGGAAGGTCCCGGCGAAGGCCTCGCGCGGGTCGGCGGCGGTGTCCCGCAGCCGGGGCAGCCGGCGCAGCACCATGTTGACCTTGAGCTGGGAGCCCTCCGGGGCGGGCCCCGGGTCCTCGCCGAGCAGCCGGGCCAGGGTGGCCGGGGCGGCGTTCACCAGCACCCGTCGCCCCGCCACCGTCGTCTCGCCGTCCCGGTGCCGGTACGTCACCTCGGCGTCGCCCCGGCCGTCGGTGGCGACGGCCGTCACCTCGCAGCCGGTCCGGAGCTCCGCCCCGGCGGCCCGGGCGGCCCCGGCGAGGGCGTCCGTCACGGCGCCCATCCCGCCGACCGGCACGTCCCAGTCACCGGTCCCGTTGCCGATGACGTGGTAGAGGAAGCAGCGGTTCTGCCGCAGCGCGGGGTCGTGGGCGTGGGTGAAGGTGCCGATCAGCGCGTCCGTCAGGACCACGCCGCGTACCAGGTCGTCCGTGAAGGTCCGTTCGACCGCCTCGCCGAGCGGCCGCTCGAACAGGGCCGTCCAGGCGGCCTCGTCGCCGACCAGCCGACGGAACTCGGCGCGGGTGCGCAGCGGTTCGGTGAGGGTGGGGAACACCCGTCGGGCGACCTCCGCCGTCATCCCGTAGAAGCGCTGCCAGGCCTGCCACTCCCGGTCGTCGCCGGTCAGGCTCCGGAACGACTCCCTGGTGCGCTCCGGGTCCGCCGCGTCCACCAGCAGCCCGGTGGGCTTCCCGTCCCGCAGGGTGGGGGTGTAGGAGGAGATCCGGCGGCGGCGCAGGTCGAGCCGCAGCCCGAGGTCCCGTACCACCTGCCGGGGCAGCAGGCTGACCAGGTAGGAGTAGCGCGACAGCCGGGCGTCCACGCCGGGGAACACCCGCGCGGAGACGGCGGCCCCGCCCACCCTGGGCAGCCGTTCGAGGACCAGCACCCGCTGCCCGGCCCGCGCCAGGTAGGCCGCCGCCACCAGTCCGTTGTGCCCGCCGCCGACGATCACGGCGTCGTACCGGGATGACACGATCGTGGTCATCCGGTCACGGTACGACACCCCACCCGTGCGGGGAACCCCCGCGATCTCACACCACGCCGTAACCGATCAGGCGCCACCCAGACCTTCAGAAGCCCCCACGCCTGCCACGGCGGAGCGCCCGCCGGGCCAGTGTCCTGCTGCCATTGAAGAAGTCGTTGAACCGGTCCAGCCCCCAGATGGCTCGGAGGACGAACGGCTGCATCAGCAACGACATCGACGGCGGGTACTTCGAGGCGTTCGACCAGATGCCGGCGAGGTCATCCGACATCTCACCGTCGACGATGTAGTCGGCGAGCTGATGGGCCACGTACGGCACCTGACAGAGGCCGTGGCCGTTGCAGGCCATCGAGTAGAAGACGTTGCCGCCCACCTGCCCGGCGATCGACAGCCAGTCCGGGCTGATGCCGATCCAACCGCCCCAGGCCCGCTCGATGGCCACGTCGGACAGCGACGGGAACCGGTTGGCCAGATCCTGGACGGTGCACGGTGCACAGGCCAGTCGTGCCCTTGGGTTCACACCCTCCCCGAGTTGGGCGCGACCTCGGAAGATCTCGCGCGCGGCCGCCACGGTCACGGGATCCGGCCCCGTGGTACGTTCCGGGACCAAGGGGGCGACATGGACGAGACTTCGACGGCACGTGCGGAACTGGACCGACTGGGTCGGTCCCTGCGCGTACAACTGGTCACCCTGGTCAAGGACTTGACCGTTCGTGTCCACCTCCGCCGACTCACCCTGGGCGAGCCGCAGCCGGAGATCACGGACCGGCCCGATCCGCTGCGGTACCACCACTCGATGGCGTACCAGGGCAATCGTCCGGCGACCGTCACCGCCACCGAGACGTCCGACCGGGCGGTCTCCCTCCTCCACGCGGCCGGGTGGGACGTCACGACGTCACAGCTGGACGACGACGGAAGGCTCTGGACGGTGATCCTCGCCCGCCGGGACGGCAGCACCATCCGCGTCCTGACGAGCGACGACACCCCTGCGGTGGTCTTTCGGGGACAGACGGCGGACCTGGCCCTGACCGCCCCGCAACCGGAGCCTGGACCTGAGTCGGTGCCGGTGCGCCCCCAGGAGCCCGAACCGGAGCCGGAACCGGTGTGTACGCCGGAGACCCTCACACCCGGCTACGTCCTCTGCTACGAGTGCGACGGCCTCGGCCGCTGCCCCACCTGCCACGGCCGCGGGTGGCTCCCCCGCCGCCCCGACGGCAAGCGCCGTTGCGGCGAATGCCGCACGACAAGGCTCTGCGTCATCTGCCGGGGCGCCGGCGAGCTGAGCGTCTACGGACTGTCCTCCTACCAGCGCGGCTACTATCCGGACCTGGACCGGGACTGACCAGGGCTGTTGCGGAGCGTCACAGCCGCGGGGCCATCCGATGCCGGTTCGGATGGCCGTGAAGCCGGGGCGAGTTGAGTTCCAGCGCCCGGTTGTCGAGTCCGGCACCCATCTGGTTGAGCCAGCGCTCGTACCAGGCGAGGAAGTCGGTGGCGGAGGAGACGTTGGGCCCCCAGTACCCGTCGCCGTTGCCGACGAGGACGCGGCCGGTGAGGGGCCCGGTCACCGCGATGACGCACACGTCGGTGCACCCCATCTCGATGATGTGGAGGAAGAGGTCGCGATCGTGCGACCCGGTCTCCGGGCGGCCGAAGCCCCGGGGGGTCCCCGGTGCTCCGCGCGGCTCCATGACCAGCAGGGAGCACCGCTCCAGCGGCACGAGCCCGTAGAACGGTGCCGCGCCGGAGCCGCCGAGGTGCCTGAGGAACTGCCGATAGGCGGAGGGCAGGGCGACGCCGTGTTCGGCCTCGAAGGCAGCGATCCGCGACTCCGACAGCGTCGGTCCGAGGCGGAACCTGTGTTGCTCCTCCCCGAAGGAGTGGCTGCGCAGTGGCTGGAACGGGATCGCGGCCAGCCTGCGACGCAGGCGGGGTATGCGGGGGTCCATGGTGGGTCTTCTCTCGTCCCCGTAACCCTAGAGGTGGGCGAAGCACCGCAACCGCTCCATCCGGAGACCGCTGCCTCGCATCCCGGCGGCGTCCCCGGGGCGGGCGCGGGCGTCCCGGGACGCAGCGGGGACGCGCGGACGGCGCCGGGGACGGGCTCCGGACGGAACACTGGCGAACTGCGCCCCCACCCCGCCCCCACCGCCCCCACCGGGCCGCCGGAATCCGGCGCACGAACGCCCGGCCCGGAACCGACCACCACCAGCCCCCAGAAGGATCCATGCGCATCTCCACCTCCCTCAAGCGGGCCGCCCTGGTCGGCGCGGCCGTCATCGCCCTGGCCACGGGCGTCAACGGCACCGCGAACGCCGACACTTACGACGGACAGGACCCGATCTCCTCCGGCTGCGCCGCCGACGCGATCACCGCGAAGTCCGTGCCCCTGAACGCGGACGGCATCGGCCAGGTCGGCACCCTCGAACTGCGCTACAGCCGCTCGTGCCGCACGGCCTGGGCCCGCGTCTACTCCCGCGGCAACAGCCTCTGGGCGAACGTGGTCCGCCAGAAGGACAACCAGCGCTCGGGCTGCGACAAGGCGTCCTGGGACTCGGGCTCCGGGCAGTACTACTGCTACACGCCCATGGTCAACGACGCCGGTTACCTCTCCTACGCTGTCGGCAACGCCACCGACTCCTCCGGGCAGATCGGCAGCCACGCCGGATACACCCCCCTGTACTGACACCGGTCCACCCGCGACGACACTGCCCCCGAAGCCGCCGGCCCGCTCCGGGGGCAGCCTCGTCGGGACGGCGCCGAAGCCCTGCCCCGGACACCGGCTCGTTCGCCCGAACGAGCCGCGGCCGTAGGGGCCGGTCCGGCTTCCCGTGCCGGGTGTCAGGGGATGAACTGTGCTCCGAGCAGACCGTGGCCGGCGGCCGCCGCCGCGCGCCACACCGGGGGTACGCCGTCGAGTAGTGCGGTGATGTCGTCCCGACCGCCCTCGTCGTGGAGGGCGGCGGTGAGCAGCAGTTCGGCCTGGTGCCGGCTCTGCGGGGTCCAGTCGTAGGCGCGTTCGACGGCAGGAAGGGTCTGCACGACCTGTTCCGGGGTGAGCAGGATGTCGCCGAACCAGCCGGGCAGTTCCGCGAAGCGCTGCGGGCCGAGGGCGAAGGCCATGGCGGAGGCCGGGTAGGCCTTGCGGGCGGAGACCACGAGGTGCGGCAGGGACCTGTCGTAGCCCTCTTCCCAGGCCTCGTAGACGGTGCAGATCCGCTCGTCCAGTGCGGACGGGGCGGCCAGATCGATGAACCGGTCCATGGCCTCCGGGGTGCTGCCGCCGGCTCGCCACCAACGGAGGAGGTCCGTGGACGCGGCGAGCGCGGCCTCCGCCTCGATGACCGGAGCGAGTTCCGGCGCGTACCGTGCGACGGCCTCGGGCCGCACGGGGATCAGGCACCACATGCCCAGGAAACTCATCGGCGGCCCCCTTCGTCGTGTTGCCCTGATGGTGCCACCCCCCTCCGACAACCCGCCCACCACAAGAAGGGGACCAAGCCGAGAACGACCGCGGCGAAGTGCGGAATGCGGTGCTCAGCGCACCGGAACAGGTGTCTCCGCAAGAACGCCGACGCCGCGTACGCGCATCGACTCGTTCAGCGCGAGCGGGCTGATGCCCAGGGCGGTGGCGATCTCGGGGGCCAGGTCGAACGCCCGCCACTTCCACTCCTCCTCGGCCTCGTCGTTGCGGTCGCTTTCGTTCCAGGTCGGCGGCAGGCCCATCCGCTGCCGCTCGGCCTGTTCCTGTGCAAGGGGCTGTCCCAGTGTGAGGAGTCCGTCGTCGATCTCGCCGGTCTCGCAGTACCGCCGCACCACCACCCCGTGCTCTGCGATCAGCCAGGCCGAGCCGTCGTTCTGTGTGCCGAAGTAGTACGCCTGGGCCACTCCGTAGCGGGAACTGAGGTCGGTACACAGGCGCAGGACCTCGTCACTTCTGGCGGTGTCGCACGGGTCGCACCACGGGCCGATCACCAGAGTCCATCCCTCGATCTCAGGACTCACGTACACCCGGGCCAGTCCGTCCGGATCGTCCTCGGCCTCTCCGTGGCCGTCCTCGTCGATGACAGCTTCGGCCTCGGCGAACGTCACGGGTACGGGTCGGGTGAGGCCCAGGGACGCGATGACTCCCGCTTGGTCACCGGTCGGTACGGCGATCCAGTAGAGCCAGCACGTCGACAGCGGCCTTGGCTGGTCGTCTCTCGCGATACGCACGGCCACAGCCTGCCACTTCGGGGCCCGCTCGTTCGAAGCCGGAGGCTGAACGACAGGTCAGAGGGAGATCCCGCCGCAGGTGGAGGGTTCGTCGCATCGGTTCGACGAGTGACGGGGGCGCGGCCTGATGGCGTTCGACGCGGTGGTGAACCGGTCCGGACGGTGCCAGGGAGGCTGACTGTGCGTGCCGGCGGTGTTACGCTCCCCGCAATAGAGAGCTGGCTCTCACTTCTTGGGTCCGGGTGCCGTTCGTCCACCCCGGCCCGGGTGTGCAGGAGAGAGCCGCTCCGTCGAGTGTTCGCTGCTCTTGTGGCCCTTCGGCCGGTGAGGAGAGACCATGACCACGCCCGCACCGCAGTTACCCTTCGAACGCCCCAACGCCCTGGACCTGGCGCCGCTGCTCGCGCGCCTGCGGGAGGAGGGCCCGATCACACGGGTGACGACACCCGCCGGTGACCCGGCCTGGCTGGTGACCCGCTACGAGGAGGCGCGGGAGATCCTGAGCGACACCCGGTTCTCCCGGCTGCGCCCCGACACCGCGGACTCCCCGAGGATCTCGGCCTCGGCGCTGCACACCCGCACCGCGGGCACGCCCGAGGAGGAGGACCGCGAGCACGCGCGGATGCGGCGGATGCTGGCACCCGCGTTCAGCGCGCCGCGGATGCGTCGGCTGGGCGAGCGGATCGGCGAACTCGCCGCGTCCTGCCTGGACGCGATGGAGGAGCAGCGTGCACGAGACCCCCGACGCGCCGTCGACCTGCACGACCACCTGTCCTTCCCGCTGCCCGTGATGGTGATCTGCGAGCTGCTCGGCGTGCCGGTCGCTGACCGGGAGCTGCTGCGCGGCTGGTCGGCGCGGATCGCCGCACTGTACGGCGAGGCCGACGGGGCCGCGGCCATGGCCGAGTTCGAGGCGTACGTGGCCGCCGTCGCCGCGGACAAGCGCAAGCGGCCGGGACAGGACGTGATCAGCGACATCCTCGCCGTACAGGCGCAGGACCCCTCGTTCACCGAGGAGGAGATGACCCGCCTGGCGGTGGGGCTGCTGTTCGCGGGCCACGAGACGACGTCGACCCGGATCGACCTCGGGGTCCTGTTCCTGCTGAGCGACACCGCCCGGCGCGACCGCTTCGCCGCCGACCCCGAGGGAACGGCCCGCGCCACCGTGGAGGAGATCCTGCGGATGGCCGCGCCCGGCGCCCTGGGCCTGATCCGCTACGCCCGCGAGGAGATCACCGTCGCGGGGACGGCGATCGCGCGGGGCGAGGCGGTGCTGGTGGCGATCAACGCCGCGAACCGGGACGGGCGGGCGTTCGAGGAGCCGGACACCTTCGACCCCTCGCGTTCCCCCAACGCCCATCTCGCCTTCGGGCACGGCGGCCACTACTGCATCGGCAACGCGCTGGCCCGCACCGAGATGCAGATCGCGCTGACCGCGCTGTTCCGACGCTTCCCCGGCCTGCGACTGGCGGTGGACGCGCGCAGCCTGCGCGACCACTCCGAACGGCTGGCGGGCGGCATCGGCGAGGTCCCGGTCCGGTGGTGAACGGCCCTGTGGAGCTGCCGACACCAGCCCGGGCGTGAGGCGTGAGGCGTGAGGCGTGAGGCGTCAGGGCGTCAGGGCGTCAGGGTGTGCGGGCGCGCAGCGCCGGGGCGGGGCAGGGCAGCGGGCGGGCCCCGGTGGGGGAGAGGCCGTCGAGGACCAGGGCCAGGTACCGGCGCCAGCCGTCCTCACCGGGCTCCACCGTCCACAGCACCGAGACCAGCATGACGACCACGCGGTGCAGGTCGTCGGGCACGAGGTCGGTGCGGAGCACGCCCGCCGCCTGACCGCGTGCCAGGAGGACGTCGAGGGCGGCGAAGAACTCCTCACCGGTCGCCGGGGTCAGCACCCCGGCGGCGCGGGCGGCGGCCAGCACGTTGTAGTCGCCCGCCACCGACTCCAGAGCCGCCGCCAGCACCCGGGCGAGCCCGCCCGCAGGATCGGGCTCGTGGGCGGCGGCCTGGATGACGGGCCGGACGTGCTCCTCGAAGCGCTGGTCCAGCACGGCGCGCAGGAGCGCGGCCTTGTCGGGGAAGCGGCGGAAGAGCGTGGCGGCCCCGAGGCCGGCCCGCCGCGCCACGTCGTCGAGATGGGCGTCAGGGCCCTGCTCGGCGAAGACCTCCCGGGCAGCCCGGATGATCTTCTCCGCGTTGCGGGCGGCGTCGGCGCGCAGCAGCCGGGGAGCGTCGGGAACCATCCCGGCACCCTATCGCCACAGTGCCGAGTCGGCCGGTGACGTACGTTCAGCCCCCGTCTACGCTCCCGCGCGGTTCGGGGCCGGGCATTTGTTTCGGGCGAGGAGTAGGGGTACTGTCTCCCAGTCGCCCGACAGGGAGCACCGGACACGCGAAAGCGCGGACGGTTCCGGGGCGGCCAATCCACGAGAAACAGCACAGGCCGGTTTCGGCATGCCTGCTTATCGGGATTGCGGCCGGATTCGCTTTTCGGAGCGGGGCTCGGTTAGAGTTTGAGACGTCGGACGGGGCATCAAACCCCGAAAGACACCGGCAAGTTGGATGACGAAGCCCCGGAAAACGGAGCGGAAAACATCTGATAAGCTGGGAACACGAAAGAACGAAGCGCCCGGAGGGCCCGCTGGAAGGCGGTCCGAAGGAAGCGTCCGTTCCTTGAGAACTCAACAGCGTGCCAAAAGTCAAC
>NZ_JBVHYH010000079.1:38709-43252 GCF_055569135.1 Kitasatospora sp. NPDC029367 | reverse complement strand
CCACGCTGTCCCGCCCCCCCCAGACCCAGATGCCGTTCGGCCCGCACCCCCCCCCCCCCCCCCCCCCCCCCCCCCCCCCCCCCCTCCTCCCCTCCCCCCCCCCCCCCCCCCCCCCCCCCCCCCCCACAGCCATGACCGAGGTCAGTCCGCCGGTGGCAGGCGGCCCTGGTTGCCCGACCGGAATGGTCGGCTTCTCGGAACGGCTAGTGCCGGCGGCGGGCTGCGGCCCGTCCGCTACGCCTCACGAGGATGAGGACCGAGCCTCCCAAGGCGACGGCGGCCGCCGAGCCAACCGCGATGCCAATCGATGAGCCGGAGCCAGTGGCGGCGAGTTCTTGCCCCGCACCCTTCGGATGTCCGGCCGGTCCACCCTGCTCGTGACCACCCTGCTCGTGACCACCCTGGCCGTTGCCGTGATTGCCCTGGTCATGGCCGTGATCACCGTGCTCATGGCCACCGTGCTCCTGACCGCCGTGACCGCCTGGATGCTGAGGCGGCCCAGCCGGCCCAGCAGGCCCGGCGGGCCCAGCAGGCCCGGCAGGCCCAGCAGGCCCAGCAGGCCCGGGCGAACCGTTGGCGCCCGGCGAACCATTGGCACCCGGCAAGCCGTTGGGACCGGGAGCACCAGGCGCGCCGTTGGGGCCGGGAGCGCCCGGAGCGCCCGGCGAACCGTTGGGACCAGGTGCACCGTTGGGGCCGGGAGCGCCCGGAGCGCCCGGCGAACCGTTGGGACCAGGTGCCCCGTTGGGGCCAGGAGCCCCCGGAGCCCCCGGAGCGCCCGGCGAACCGTTGGGACCAGGTGCACCGGGGACGCCAGGTACACCCGGAGCGCCATTGGGACCGGGAGCGCCCGGAGCACCCGGCGAACCATTGGGGCCAGGCGCCCCATTAGGACCAGGCGCACCCGGAGCACCGTTGGCACCGGGCGAGCCATTGGCACCCGGAGCCCCCGGAGCCCCGTTGGGGCCGGGAGCGCCCGGAGCGCCCGGCGAACCGTTGGGACCAGGTGCCCCGTTGGGGCCAGGAGCCCCCGGAGCACCCGGAGCACCCGGCGAACCATTGGGACCAGGTGCACCGTTGGGGCCGGGAGCCCCCGGAGAGCCGGCAGCACCGGGAGGGCCGGCGGGCCCACTCGGTCCGGGCGGCCCACTCGGTCCGGGCGGGCCACTCGGCCCGGGCGGCCCACTCGGCCCGGGCGGGCCGACGGTGCAGGCAGCCCTCGTGATGGTGTTGTCGTCCAGGGTGACGGCGCCGTTGCGCGCCAGGGCGCGGCCTTCGATCACCGAGGCGTGGTTCACGCTGATGGAGGTGAGGGCCAGGATGTTGCCCTTGAAGAAGGAGTCGACGTCGATGGTGGCGGAGCTGCCGACCTGCCAGAACACATTGCAGGGCTGCGCTCCGTTGACCAGGCTGACGACGCTCGACGGAGCCGTGATGAGGGTGGAGCCGATCTGGAAGATGAAGACGGCGTTCGGGTCGCCCATCGCGTCGAGGGTGACGGTCCCGGTGAGGTTCAGCGACGAACTCGCCTTGTAGACCCCGGGCGTCAGCGTCAGCCCGCCGATGTCGCCGGGCGAGGTCAGGGTGGCCGTGGGGGCCCGGCCGGCGGCGTCGTTGTAGGCGATGACGAGGTCGGACTGAGCCTGCGCCGCCTGGGCGTCGTTGACGTGCTGGACCCCGTTCACGATTCCGGGCGGGAAGCCCGTCACGCTGGTTCCCGGGAAGAGCCCGAGGTCCCCGTTGATGACGCTGGGGCCGGTGTTGGTGACGGTTGAGCCCGCCAGGATCGCATAGCTGGTGTCGGTCCCCAGCCCCACCGGTGCCGTTGCGGCGTGCGCGGGGCTGGGGAACGGGCCGGACGTCGCGAGCAACGTCAGCCCGGACAGCAGGACGAACGCGCCCGCGAGTCGAGCGCGTTGACGCCCTCGTCCCGGTGGAGCGGACAACATGGCATCGACTGCCATAGGACAGGACCTTTCTTGTCGCCGTTGAACTCCTTCACCCCAATGGGGGATTCAGAGCGCCGCTGGTGCTTCCGGTCAGGCCTCACCCCCTCGCACCCGCGCCGGAGGGGCGTCCGGAGAGCGGGAGCCGACCAGGACAGGTGATGGATAGTCACCAACTCACTACACCGTGCAACAACAACATGGAAAGAAGAGAGTAATAAAGATGCAACGGAGTGACGCACTAGCGCCGAACGGGGAAGGACCCGCCACCTCGCAGATCCGTTCGTCTACGCACTAAATGGCGACCTGTCCTCCCTGGCCACCGGCGGCCACCCGGGTCGCCGCCGACGCCATTGCAGTACCGTTTTTCCTCTTGGCCGCGCCCAAGCCGGTGAATCACGTATCGCCCCCGTGATCCCAATCGTTGGCCCGATCATGAACGATCTAACGAATCCGCGGGACGAGGCGCTCGCTGTGGCCGCCTGTGACACCGGCACAGTGGCCGCGCGCTGCCGCGCCGCAGGTGGCCTGCTCAAGGTCACCCTCGGTGAACTGCGCGCGGAAGTCGGCTACCGAAGACTCGGCAAGTACGTCCTGGAGGAACTCGCCGAACGTCTCACCGAAGAAGGGCTCGGCTGGTTCCCGACGTGGCGGCTCTCCCCGACGGAGAACAGCGAGCCGCGGAAGGATCACGACGTGTGGGTGTTCCTCCGGGACGGCGGCCTGCGCTGCCAGGTCATCGACGCCATCCAGGCCCCCGACAGCTCCGATGTCCCCACAGTCCTGAACGACCTGCTCGCCGGCCGTCCCCAGAACCTCTCCCCGGAGCACAAGCTCGGCCTCATCCGCGAAATCCTCGGGCTCTGACGCACACCCGGAGCAATCCACCGGCCGGATCACACCTGCACGCCCCGACGTTCGCGGCGCTGCGCCGGACGCCCCTTTCGGGATTCCAGCGCAGCGCCCCAGCAAGCAGAACCGCCATGAACCGAACAGCAATCAAGGGCAGATCAGCTGAACGGTCGGGAAGTAGGTGCGGTAGCGCGTGGCATCCCGAGTGAGCAGGCGGTAGCTCCGGACAGCCGCGTGCGCGCCTATGTAGAAGTCCGGAAGCGGAGCGGTTTTCTGACCTCCACGCTTGCGGTACTGCAGAAAGGCCTTGCCGGCCAGGAACCCGGCCTCGTAGGGAAGCGGCTCTCGGACGAAGGCCTCAGCGGGAAGGACCGCGTCGAGTTCCTCGATCGCCGCATAGGCCACCGAGACCTCGGCGTAGACGATCGGGTTGATCACCACCTGGCCCTCGTCCTGTGCCTTGGCGAGCTCGACTTCGGACCAGTCGGCCCAGGTGGGGTCGTTCGTCATGAGGTCCAGCAGCACGCACGAGTCGACCAGGGTCACCGGCTGAGACCGCTCCTGTTCCACAAGCCTCAACCGGCTACTCCCCACGCAACAACTCCATGATCTCGTCCGTCGACATGCCGCCCGCAGCGGTTCCTCTCATCCGCCGCGCCAGTCGCTGGCCCCGAGTGTCCGTCCCGATCCGGCGCACTATCCGCAGAACGCCGTCCTCCTCGATCACGTCCACCTCGTCCCCGGGGCGGAGACCGCACTTCTGCCGGAGCTCCGCGGGGATCGTGACCTGACCTTTGCTGTTGAGTCGCATCTCAGGGCTCCTTGGTATCCCGTATTACCCCTACTACGTAATACTACGCGCCGACAACGAAGCTCCGCTCGAGTTCTGGGAGATCTTCATCGAGCAGAAGGTCAACGAAGGCGCCACCGCACGGGGCTGTGTCAGTCAGGGGTGGATCGAGGCGAAGACCTCGATCTCACACTTCGCGGCACCGCTGCGCTTGATCCTCGCATCGCTGGTGATCAGTGGTACGCCCAGGGCTTCCGCCAGGGCAACGTACTGGGAGTCGTAGGCGCTGAGGTTGGCGTGCAGCTTCCTCACCCGGTCCCAGAAGGGCAGCGTCTCCCGTTTGGCAATGGGAAGCAGCCGGTATGCGGCGACCGCCCGCTCCACTTCCTTCTCGGTCAGCTTGCCGCCACGCTGCATGCCGAGGAGGGCTGACTGGATCTCGTAGTCGAGGAGGGTAGGAGCGTAGACGTCCCCAGCCTCGGCCAGGCGGTTGCGGATGAGCTCCCCGTCGGAACCGTGGGCCGTGAGAACCAGGACGAGGGCAGAGCAGTCGATGACGATCAACGCCCGGCTCGCCCTTCATCGATGGCAGCGAGAACGTCGGCGGCGCTGACGTCGGCGGTGGTTTCCCGGTTCAGCCTTTCCATCATCTCCGCCATGGTGGGCTTGGATGCCTCCCTGGCGATCAGGTCCAGCATGAACGCCTGCAGCGACTTGCCGGCCTGAGCTGCGCGGACCTTCAGGGTCTGGATCTGGTCGTCCGGGACGTCCCGGATCGTGAGGGCAGTCATGCCTGCATTCTAGCTCCAGTATCTGCAAAATGCAGATAGTGGTGGGCCTCCGGAGCGGGAACGACGAAGCGGGGGGGGGGGGGGGGGGGGGGGGGGGGGGGGGGGGGGGGGGGGGGGGGGGGGGGGGCGGGGGGGGGGGGGGGGGGGGGGAGGGGGGGGCCGGG